>JAKIUO010000064.1 GCA_021647535.1 Hyphomicrobiaceae bacterium | reverse complement strand
CACCAGCAATCCGGCGGATCGGGCTTGCGCCACGGCCGTATCAATCGGCACCACGGAACGCGCCAGCAATTTCAGCTGATCGGATTCCAGCGTCGCCTCGGCGGTGATCACCACTTTTGAGCCTGTTTCCAGATAATCCCGCGATTTTTCAAGGGTTTCCGAAAACAGCGTGATCTCATACGCGCCGGTCGGGTCGGAAATCTGGGCAAAGGCAAACCGGTTGCCGCGCGCCGATTTACGCTCTTGCCGACCGGCCACAACCCCGGCCATTTTCACCACTGACGCCCCGGATTGTGCCCGCGCCGTCACCTCGTCCAGCGTCAGAACGCCTTTGCGTTTCAGCGGGGCCATGTAATCGTCCAGCGGATGGCCCGACAGGTAAAAGCCAACCGCATCCTGTTCTTTGGTAAGGATCTCGATCGGCACCCATAATTTGACCTCGCGCAGCTTCAGTTCGGGCGCGTCGTCATCCTCGCCGCCAAACAAAGAATTCTGGCCACTGCTTTTGTCACTGGCAGCCCGGTTGGCGCTGGCCATGATCAAATCAACATTGCCATAAACCTGCGCCCGCTCCAGCCCAAACCCGGCAAAGGCATCGCTGGCCGCCAGCATTTCCAGCGTGCGCTTATTGATCAATTTTGGATCAACACGATTGGCAAAATCAGCCAGATCCTTGAACGCCCCGTTTTGATCTCGTTCCTTGCAAAGCTCCTGCATGGCTTCAGCGCCGACATTTTTCAGTGCCGTCAGCGAATAGCGGATGCCGCCATCTTGCGGGCGAAATTCTGCCGTTGACTTATTAATACAAGGCGGATGCATGGTGATGCCCATCACCCTTGTTTCCTCAAAAAACAGTTTGACCTTGTCCGTATTGCCCTGATCCAGCGTCATGATGGCGGCCATGAATTCAACAGGATAGTTGGCTTTCAGATAAGCCGTCTGGTAAGCCAGCAAGGCATAGGCGGCAGCATGGGATTTATTAAAACCATAACTGGCAAACTTGGCCAACAGATCGAAAATAGTATCAGCATTTTTGCGCGACACACCGCGCTCGGCAGCGCCGTCCACAAATTTGGGACGCTGCTTGTCCATTTCTGCGGCAATTTTCTTGCCCATGGCGCGGCGCAACAGATCGGCTTCGCCAAGCGAATAGCCCGCCAGCACCTGAGCAATCTGCATGACCTGTTCCTGATAGATGATGACGCCATAGGTTTCATCCAGCATGGGGGCCAGCTTGTCATCGAGATAGACGACCTCTTCGCGGCCAAATTTGCGCTCGATATAGGTGGGGATATTGTCCATCGGGCCGGGGCGATAGAGCGACACCATGGCGATAATATCTTCAAAACGGTCCGGTTTGAGCGCTTTCAGGCTCTCACGCATCCCCGTACTTTCCAGCTGAAACACACCGATGGTATCGCCTCTGGCCAGCAGCTCATAGGCCGCCTTGTCATCAAGCGGCGCGCCGGTGAAATCCACATGATTGCCACCCTCCTTGATGAATTGCAGGGCTTTTTGAATGACCGTCAGGGTTTTAAGGCCCAGAAAATCGAATTTCACCAGCCCGGCAGGTTCCACCCATTTCATATTAAACTGGGTGACAGGAATATCGGAGCGCGGATCACGATAAAGCGGTACCAGCTCATCGAGCGGGCGGTCGCCAATCACCACGCCAGCCGCATGGGTCGAGGCGTGGCGATACAAACCTTCAAGACGCATGGCAATATTCAGCAGATTGCGCACCACCGGTTCTTCTTGCGCCGCCTCTTCAATCTTGGGCTCTTCGGCCATGGCCTCGACCAGCGAAATGCCGATGGTATTGGGAATGAGTTTTGACAAACGGTCGACCTGCCCATAAGGCATTTGCAAAACACGGCCAACGTCGCGGATCACCGCCTTGGCCTGCAGCTTACCAAAAGTGATGATCTGCGCGACGCGATCAAAACCATATTTATTCTGCACATAGCCAATGACCTCATCGCGCCGGTCCTGACAAAAATCAATGTCGAAATCTGGCATGGACACACGTTCCGGGTTTAGGAAGCGTTCGAACAGCAAACCAAAGCGAAGCGGATCCAGATCGGTGATCGACAGCACCCAGGCGACAACCGAGCCCGCGCCCGACCCACGCCCAGGCCCCACCGGAATGTCCTTTTCCTTCGACCATTTGATAAAATCCGAAACGATCAGAAAATAGCCTGGAAATTTCATACCGGTGATGATGCCAAGCTCGAAATCCAGCCGTTCCCAATAATCTTTTTCTTCAAAGCCCTTGGCGATGCCATCAACTTCAAGGCGTTTTTTCAGCCCCTCCTTGGCCTGACGCTCCAGCTCATCGGCTTCTATTTTTTCCTGCTGCGCGGGCGTCACATCCTCATCGCCGCCAAAACGCGGCAAAATCGGATCATGCAGCAAGGGGCGAAACGAGCAGCGCCTGGCAATGTTCACCGTATTTTCCAGCGCTTCGGGCAGGTCCGCAAACAGCGCGACCATCTCATCAGCGGTCTTGAAATAATGCTCCGGGGTCAGGCGGCGGCGGTCCTCAACGACGACATAGGAAGCAGCCGCAATGCAGATCAACGCGTCATGCGCCTCATAATCATCAGATGCTGGGAAAAAGCACTGATTGGTGGCGACGATGGGCAAGTCAAGATCATAGGCCAGCTCGACCAGCGCCGGTTCGACTTTTTTCTCGCTGTCGAGCTCATGGCGCTGCAACTCTACATATAAATGATCCGGCGCAATTTCACGCAAGCGCTCCAGCATGGCACGCGCCAACTCGCCGCGTCCCTCGCGCAACGCCCGATCAATCACCCCGTCCGGTCCGCCGCTCAGCACAATCAGACCGTCACAATATTGCGCCAGACAGCTGTCAGGAACCAGCGGCTCCTCAAGGTCTTTGTCGGCCAGATAAGCATGGCTGAGGATTTTCAGAAGATTGTGATAGCCGGTTTTATTCTTGACGATCAAAACCACATCGCCCTGCTTGGTCGGCGCACCAGCCAGCCCCACAGCTGGAGCCTCAATGCTCGCCAACCCTTCAAAAAAAAACGACAAGGTGCAACCGGTCAAAGGCTGCAAGCCCGCCCCCGCCATGGTCTCGCTGAACTCCAGCGCGCCAAACAGATTATTACGATCCGTTATGGCCAGCGCCGGCATTTGTAGCTTACCCGCCGTTTTGACAAGGTCTTTGACCGGCAAAGCCCCCTCGGCAAGGGAATAGGCCGAATGGACACGAAGATGGATGAAAGATGTGCTCATGAAACTACCGCTTTGTGGTGCTGACGCACCATGTCTTCGCCAGACGGGCAGCCTGCGCGGCTGGCGGCAGGGGATGATCCCCTGCAGCCCGTTTACTAAAACTGTGTATTGGGGTAAAATCTAGGAGGACAAAGGCGAAGATGCCAGCAGAAACGAGATCGACATGAGCGCTATCGACAAAAAACGCATGACTGTGGATGAATTTTTGCTCTGGGCTTGTGAACAGCCGGGGCGCTATGAGCTTATTGACGGCATCCCGGTGGCTATGTCTCCAGAACGAGTACGACACACAAAAATAAAAGGAACGACTTATCTGGCATTAACCGGCGCTATCAAGCGTTCTGATAGCGGATGCTCGGTCTTAACCGATGGGGCTACAGTCAGAATCAACGATCATGTGTCCTACGAACCCGATGCGCTGGTATATTGCGGCGACGACCCGTCAGATGATGACCTTGAAGTGTTGGAACCTGTCATTATCGTAGAGGTGCTGTCACCAAGCACCAGACATGTCGACACCGGAAGCAAATTTATCGGTTATTTCAATGTCAGCAGCGTTCAACACTATCTGATTATTGATACTGAACAGAAAATTGTCATCCATCACGCCCGCGACAAAGAGGGACAGATTACATCTGCCTCCAGAGGTGAAGGGACGTTAAATCTCGACCCACCTGGCCTTGAAGTCAAAGTCAGGGCTTTTTTTGAGGATATTGAGTAGTCCTGAACCACAAGCCATATTCACTTGCAAATGACTTTATCTCTTACTCCATCCCCCCTACGTCACCTCGACCAGCTTGCCATTTTCGAGGCGTAAAATACGGTCCATGCGCTGGGCCAGTTCCATATTATGGGTGGCCATGATGGCGCAAAGGCCAGTGGTGCGCACGAGGCCCAGCAGTTTTTCAAAGACGCGATCTGCGGTTTCGGGGTCAAGGTTTCCGGTGGGTTCATCGGCCAGTAAAATTTTCGGGTGATTGGCCACAGCTCTGGCAATAGCCACCCTTTGCTGCTCGCCGCCAGACAGCTCGGCGGGGCGGTGAATACCACGATCACCAAGGCCTAGCGAGCTCAAAAGCTCTTGTGCCCGAACGGTTGCGTCTTTTTTCGACAGACCACGAATGAGCTGGGGAATGACAACATTTTCAAGAGCACTGAACTCGGGCAATAATTGATGGAACTGGTAGACAAAGCCAATACTTGAACGGCGCAACATGGTGCGCTCGTGATCATCAAGCTCGACGCAATTGCGCCCCTCGAACATCACCTGCCCACCATGGGGACGATCCAGCAGACCAATAATATGCAACAGGCTCGACTTGCCTGCTCCTGAGGGACCAACCAGCGCAACCGCCTCGCCGGTATAGAACTCGGCCTGCGTCCCCTTCAGCACCTCAATGCGCCGCTGCCCCTGTTCATAGGTCAGCTCCAGCCCATCCAGCTTCATCAACAAAGTCTTCTTATCCATAAAGTGGGCTCTCACGCTCAATTATTATTGCTGTCTGTCCGCTCACTATTCATAACGAAAGGCTTCCACCGGGTCCATCCTGGCGGCACGCCAAGCAGGATAAATAGTCGCCGCCATCGACAAGAGAAGGGCCATGACCACCACTTGCGTGACTTCATGCCAGTCCATTTTGGCGGGCATTTCAGTCAGATAATAAAGTTCGGATGAAAACATATCGACGCCAATCAACCAGCCGACAAACTGCCGGATTGCTTCAATATTACTAACGAACAAAACGCCGATCACAAAACCGGCAATGGTGCCAATAATGCCAATACTGGCCCCCGTCACAAAAAATATGCGCATGATCGAGCCCCGGCTGGCTCCCATGGTGCGCAACACGGCAATGTCGCGCGACTTGTCCTTGACCAGCATGATCAGCCCGGAAATAATATTGAGCGCCGCCACCAGCACAATCAGCGACAAGATAATGAACATCATGGAACGCTCGACTTCAAGAGCCGTAAAAAATCCTTTATTACGTTCACGCCAGTCAGAAAAATTGTGAGACGTGCCAATCAACTTCATCAATTCCGGGATCACTTCCCCCACCTTGTCGGCATCATCAAGCACAATCTCGACGGCATCAACGCGCTTGCGCCGATTGAAAAATTTCTGCGCCTCGACAAACGGCATAAAAATGATTGAGCTGTCATATTCCGACATGCCAATCTCAAAAATAGCTGTCACCTGATACCGCTTTATCCTTGGTGTGGTGCCAAACGGCGTCGAAGCGCCTCGCGGAGAGATCAGGGTGACATAATCCCCGACATATATATTAAGGTTTTTCGACATGCGTGAGCCAATGGCCAGTGAGGCTTTATTCTTGTCAAAACCATCAAGCGTGCCTTGAATGATTTTCTGGTTGCGATCCGAAGGGGCCACAGCATTCGGGTCTTGGCGCAAAGCATGAAGGTTCTTGGCATCATGTTCGGTAATGCCACGCACCAGCGCGGCAATAGAACGTGCCGGTGTCGAAACCATAGCCTGCCCTTCAACAAGCGGAATAACCTGTTTTACACGCGCCACCTTTCTGCTCTTGGCAATCACACTTTGGTAATCGGTAAAACGTCCGGTGCTGCTATTGATAATAATATGCCCGTTCAATCCCAATATTTTGTCGAGCAATTGAGCGCGAAAGCCGTTCATCACTGACATCACAATGATCAATGTCGCCACCCCCAGCAAAATACCCAGAAAGGAAAAGCCAGCGATCACCGAAATAAACCCTTCTTTGCGCCGCGCCCGCAAATAGCGTCCCGACAACATCCACTCATAAGCGGCAAAGGGTTTTGGTGATTTAACGGGGCTCTCAATACCTCCCCCCAGAGGCTCATTGATCGAAGACATGTTTTTATCCGGTTTCTGGCCGATTAATTCATCAGCTTTCTGTGCTTTTTCTGCCTGTGCCTGTGCTTGGGCTATCCGTGCTTTTCGTGACGAAAAAATTGATCACTTCATCAAGGCCAAGCTCGGTCGCCTCACCGCTCGCCCTGTTTTTTAACTCTACCTTGCCCGCTTTCACACTTCGCGGACCAGCAATGATTTGCCAGGGCAAGCCAATCAGATCCATGGTCTTGAATTTCCCCCCGGCGCGCTCTTTACTGTCATCATAGAGTACAGTTTGTCCCATGGACTGCAACTGTTCATAAAGTGATTCGCAAGCCGCGTCCGTATCTTTATCCCCGACCTTCAAATTCAACAGGCCAATTTTAAACGGCGCAATGCTCTGCGGCCAAATGATACCCGCCTCATCATGGGAGGCCTCAATTATGGCACCGACAAGGCGCGACACGCCAATCCCGTAGGAGCCACTTTGCAAGGTGGTGAGCTTGCCATCAGGCCCCTGCACCGCGCATTTCATTGGTTCATTATACTTGTCACCGAACAAAAACACCTGCCCGACCTCAATACCCCGTGCCGAGATCTGCTTGTCTCGCGGCACTTCAGAGGCAAAGCGATCCGCATCATGAACATCTTCCGTCGCGGCATATTTTTCCAGCCACGGAGCCATGACCGGCTCCAGATCACTGTCATAATTGACATTTTCCGGCGCTTTCAAATCGAGCAGATCCTTGTGGCAAAACACTTCGCTCTCGCCGGTTTTGGCCAATATGATAAACTCATAGGACAGATCACCGCCGATGGGACCCGTTTCCGCCTGCATGGGGATCGCTGTCAAGCCCAACCGTTCAAAAGTGCGCAAATAGGCAACAAACATGCGGTTAAAACTCTTTTTGGCATCCTCTTTCGTGAGGTCAAAAGAATAGGCATCTTTCATCAAGAACTCGCGCCCGCGCATCACACCGAAACGCGGCCGGATCTCATCGCGAAACTTCCACTGCACATGATAGAGCGTGCACGGCACATCACGGTAGGAATGAGCGCCATCGCGAAACAGGGTAGTGATCAGCTCTTCATTGGTTGGACCATAGAGCATTTCGCGACCATGACGATCCTTGATGCGCAGCATTTCTGCCCCATAGGCTTCATAGCGCTCAGATTCCCGCCAAAGGTCAGCTGACTGAATAGTTGGCATCAACAGCTCGACCGCTCCCGCCTTGTCCTGCTCCTCGCGCACGATTTGCGAAATGTTATTGAGAACCTTCAACCCCATCGGCAACCAGGAATAAATTCCCGAGCTCGATTGGCGGATCATGCCAGCGCGCAACATGAGTCTGTGGGAAACTATTTCCGCTTCGCTGGGCGCATCGCGCAAAACGGGCATGAAAAATCGACTAATGCGCATAAGGTCTCTTTCTTACGGGTTTTTCTTCGACAGAACAAAAGGCTTGTGGCGTCCCTTATAGATAGCGCCGCTCTTTCCCCCTGATATTCGTGCGCTCTCATACCACGTTATTTCCTTTGGCCAAAGCAATAGCTACCTAATTTATTACAGTTGACAAAAGTTAATTTGAATTGCGGCAAAGCTTCTCATGGCAAAAACATTTGATCTATGTCATGGTTTTAAAGCAACTCTGTCTTTATTGATTTCAGAGTAGATACGAGGTCTCACTGTACACAAGCTGCAGGAGATTGAATACGTATGGGGATAAATTTGGAGGAGAGAAAAATATGACCCGGGGCGGAATTACCACCATTGGTGGCATCTTTACCGCGCTGGTGCTGGTCTCTGGGATACTACTAACCGGCTATGCTGGCATGAACGCCATCGACGCTGTGTTTGGTTTTCACATGTATCTCATGGCAGCAGCAGCACTGTTAGGCCTGTTGGCCATCTTAATGGGCCACCCTTTCAAGGGAGATCCGAGCCAGTATAATTACGGCGTCGTCAAAGCCTTTGTTATAGCCACCATTTTCTGGGGTGTTACCGGTTTCACCGTTGGTGATTATATCGCCTGGGAACTGGCCTTTCCGTTTTTAAACTGGGACTTGCCCTGGACCAATTTTGGCCGTCTGCGTCCCCTCCATACCTCTGCTGTGATTTTCGCATTTGGTGGTAATATCCTTTTGGGATCTTCTTTTTATGTCGCTCAGCGCACCAACCACACCCGTCTGGCGGGCAATGTGGCCCCTTGGTTTGTGTTCTGGGGATATAATCTGTTTATCGTTCTGGCTGGTACCGGTTACGTGCTGGGCGTCACGCAAGGACACGAATATGCCGAACCAGAATGGTATGTCGATATCTGGCTGACCGTTGTCTGGGTGGTTTATCTGATGGTCTTTATGGGCACTTTGATGAAACGCCGCGTTTCTCATATCTATGTGGCAAACTGGTTCTATCTGGCCTTCATCATCACCATTGCCGTGCTGCATCTGGTCCATAATATGGCCGTGCCAGTAAGCTTCTTTGGATTAAAATCCTATTCCTTCCAGGCTGGTGTGCAAGATGCCATGACACAGTGGTGGTATGGCCATAATGCGGTTGGCTTCTTCCTGACGGCTGCGTTCCTCGCCATGGTCTACTATTTTGTACCAAAGCGGGCCGAACGCCCGGTCTACTCTTACCGTTTGTCGATCATCCATTTCTGGTCGCTGATCTTCCTTTACATGTGGGCTGGCCCCCATCATCTGCACTATACGGCTTTGCCGGACTGGACGCAGACCATTGGTATGGCCTTTTCGATCATGTTGTGGATGCCGTCATGGGGGGGCATGATTAATGGCCTGATGACCCTGTCCGGGGCCTGGGACAAGCTGCGGACTGACCCTGTTCTGCGTATGCTGGTTGTGTCAGTTGCCTTTTATGGCATGAGCACCTTTGAAGGGCCAATGATGGCGATTAAAGCCGTCAACGCTCTATCGCATTATACAGACTGGACGATTGGTCATGTGCATTCAGGTGCCATGGGCTGGGTTGGTATGGTGACCTTTGGCGTCATCTATTGTCTGGTCCCCTGGCTGTGGGGGCGTAAGGAAATGTATTCCATGGCTCTGGTGAGCTGGCATTTCTGGCTGTCAACCATCGGCATCCTTCTCTACATCACTTCGATGTGGGTTTCAGGTATCCTTCAGGGTCTGATGTGGCGTGCCTATGACAATCTTGGTTTCCTCGAATACAGCTTCGTTGAAACCGTGGAAGCCATGCACCCCTTCTATGTGATCCGTGCACTCGGGGGACTGTTCTTCGTTATCGGCTCTCTGATTATGGCGTATAATGTGTTCAAGACAATCAGGCTCGCACCTGCTGAAGAACACTTTTCTGACGCCGTTTTAGCCCCAGCCGAATAAGGGAGAAAATTACTATGGCTACCCATGATATATTCGAAAAGAACTCGATCCTTCTGGCGATTGGCATTGTCATTGTCATATCCATCGCCGGATTGATTGAGATCGTGCCTCTCTATTTTATCGGCAGCACAATCGAGAAGGTGAACGGGATGCGTCCCTACACCCCTCTCGAACTGGCGGGACGGGATATCTATGTCCGCGAAGGGTGCTATTTGTGCCATTCGCAGATGATCCGTCCTTTCCGCGATGAAGTGGAGCGTTACGGTCATTATTCTCTGGCTGCAGAGAGTGCCTATGACCACCCCTTCCAGTGGGGCTCAAAACGTACAGGACCGGATCTGGCTCGTGTCGGCAATAAATATTCCGACAAATGGCACAGGGATCACATGAACAATCCTCGTTCGATCGTGCCTGAATCGGTGATGCCGGGCTATTCCTTTCTGGCGAAGACTGAAATTGATGCGTCACGATATGCTGCCCATCTCAGAGCTCTGAACTGGACGGCTCAACCAAATGGCGTCAGTAAAAACGACACCGGCGCCATGTACACAAAGGCGATGATTGCCAATGCTGCAGCTGATATGAAAGCTCAGGCAGGAGAGACAGACAGCGACGAAGCCGAAGCTTTGCAAAAACGCTATGGTGGCAAACTCAATGTGCGTGACTTTGATGGGAACCCTGACAAGGTGACCGAACTGGACGCCATGATCGCCTATTTGCAGATGCTCGGCACACTTGTAGATTTCAAAACCTACAATGCCAAAGCCAATTTGCGATAATCGGGTGATTTAAATGACATATGAAGAAGTTGCGAGCCTTAGCGGCACTATAGGTCTTTTGTTTTTCATGGGAATGTTTGCGGTCGTATTGGCATATGCCTTTTGGCCACGTAACAAAGCCAAGTTTGACAAGGCTGCGCGCGCTCCGCTTGATGAGGAATAGAAAATGGCACACAAGGAAATCGATCATATAACAGGCACCGAAACCACGGGACATGCGTGGGATGGTGATCTAAAAGAGCTGAATACGCCGCTACCAAAATGGTGGTTGACGATATTCTGGATAACCGTTGTCTGGGCAATCGGCTATATGGCCTACTATCCGTCCTGGGTGATTGGTGACAAAAACTATGAGGGATACTCCAAATGGACAGCAAGGGCTGATGTTCACAAAGCCCTTGAGGATGCCCAAGCCAGATTGGCTCCCAGTTTTGCCAAACTGCAAGGCGCGTCTCTGGCCGATATCAGAAATGATGCCGATCTGTCCCGCTTTGCCACAAAGGCAGGCAAAGCGGTGTTTGGAGATAATTGCGTTGCCTGTAACGGCACAGGGGCCAATGGTGTTTTCAATGGCTCTGGATATCCAAGCCTTGTTGACAAAGACTGGCTCTGGGGTGGCAAGCTCGAAGACATTATTGAAACTATTCGTGTTGGCATCCGCTCTGGACATGATGATGAGCGCCTCAATACCATGGCGGCCTATGGCGGCGAGGATGGTCAATTAACGGCTGAACAGATCAGGAATGTTGCAGGCTTCGTACTCTCGCTTTCGGGCAGCACGCTGGAGGGAGCCGATATCAATAAAGGCAAAGCAGTCTATCTTGACGATGGTGGATGTAATGCCTGCCATGGGGATGAAGGCAAAGGCGGAACAGCCGATGTGCCGGGGGCTCCAAACCTTACTGATAGTATCTGGTTGTTTGGTAAAGGCAATGTGGTTAGCTCCATCACTCATGGACGTAATGCCGTGATGCCAGCCTGGGACAAGAGGTTGACACCTGCCCAGATCAAGGCCGTAGCCGTTTATGTGCATAGCCGGGGTGGCGGTCAATAAGACGCAGTTTTAAACATTGCCAGACTCCTTTCTATAGGCGATATAAATAGATATGTCGTCTATAGAACTTTTTAGGGAAGGGTTATAAGGATGAGCGAACCTGCAGCTGTGCAACGGAATGATGAGCATATCACTCTGTTTGCCGAACAAGAAAATATCCACCCATTGAAAGTTTCGGGCACGTTTCGAAAACTGAAATGGTTTTTTCTAGTCAACATGCTCGCTGCCTATTATATTGCCCCCTTCCTGCGCTGGGATCGTGGTCCTAATGCTCCAGGACAAGCGATCCTTTTTGATATTCCCAATCGCCGTTTTTATATGGGCCCCATCGAAATCTGGCCACAGGAAGTCTATTACTTTACCGGCGTTTTGATGGTGGCCTCACTTCTTTTGTTCCTGACAACGGCCGTCGCCGGGCGTGTATGGTGTGGCTTCTGGTGCCCCCAAACCATATGGACCGACCTTTTTGTCATGGTCGAACGCTGGATCGAAGGGGATCGACGCAAGCGCATTGCCCTTGATAAAGCGCCCTGGAACTTTGACAAAATCAGAAAAAGAGTCCTCAAACATTCCGTGTGGATCGTCATCTCCTGGTGGACCGGAGGGGCTCTTGTTCTCTATTTCGCGGATGCCTACCAGCTTGTGGGGGGGCTCACCACTGATGTGACAACCTTCCTTGGTCAGATCTTTTCTCTGCAAATACCGACCATGCCGGTCTATATCACAGCCTGGGTCTGGATCAGTATTTTTGCCGGTACAACCTATTTGCTGGCCGGTATCGCGCGCGAACAGGTCTGTATTTATATGTGTCCCTGGCCTCGTATTCAGGCGGCCCTCACAGACCCAGAAGCTCTCAACGTCACCTATCGCTATGATCGCGGCGAACCACGCGGTTCCGTCAAGAAACAGCAAAAGGTGGCGGCAACAGGAGCCGCGACCGGTGATTGTATCGATTGCAATCAATGTGTCTGGGTCTGCCCGACCGGCACAGATATTCGTCTTGGTATGCAATTATCATGTATCAATTGCGGCCTTTGTATTGATGCTTGCAATAATATCATGGCAAAGGTCGGACGCCCCACAGGTCTGATCGCCTTTGATACCGACCTCAATATTGAGCGCCGTATGAAAGGCGATCAGAACAGCTTCAAGCCGGTTCGCCCTCGCACGCTCATCTATCTGGTCGCTCTGCTGATCGCCATTGGCCTGATGGGCTGGTCACTCATGAACCGTACCGTTACGGGTATTAATGTGCTGCATGATCGCAATCCGCTTTATGTGGAAGAGGGTGATGGCTCAGTGATGAATGGCTTTACCGTGCGAATGCTCAATATGGAACGTAAAAACCGTCGCTTCACTCTTCATGTCAAAGGCCCCGATGGTGCCAAAATCACCAAGGTTTCAGAAGGCATGTTTGTCTTCAAGAAATCGCCAGAGGGTCTGTTCATCGTCAATGTCAAACCTGATACGACCAGAGAATTGCGGGTCATTGTTGTGCTTCGCGCTGGCAAGGCTAACGTCAGGTCGGAACCGCTCACCTTCTTTGCCAAAGATCTGGAAACAGGTGAACAGTTGAGCCGTAGCGACTTCTTTAAAGGACCAGGTCAATAAATACTGATCCTCGTAAAACAGTGTTCGCCTGTCAAAATAGGCGAACACTTAAATGATTGAGCTCAATGGAATGGAAAAATAGTCCCCTTCTCCCTCATTCCATCAGGCATCACGTGTTAAAAGCAGGATAAAAAAACCATGAGTAAAGAACTGACTGGCAAACATGTATTCATCATGCTTTCCGTATTTTTTGGCATCATTTTTTCTGCAAGTGGTATGCTGGTCTATCAAGCGACAAGCAGCTGGACCGGCCTTGAGACAAAAGATGCTTTTCGCAAAGGCCTTAAATATAATCAGCAATTGTCAAAATCGCAGGCGCAGAATAATCTCGGCTGGACCATGACCGTGACGCGTAAAAAACTGCCCTTGGATGGCTTGTCCCTTCAAGCCTCTCCCAAAGACAATAAGGGAGAAAGCCTGAGTGGACTTCATATCAATGTATTGCTGAAACGCCCGACCCATACAGGCATAGACCGTACCCTCCAATTGCAAGAAACCGATCTTGGACTTTATACAGGGCAGTTCAAAACTTTACCGCTTGGCAAATGGTATCTGCATATCACCGCTGACAGAGGAAGCGATATATTATACAGATCGAAAAATGAACTTTATCTAAGATGAATGTTTCTGATCAAAATGCTCTTCCCGCTCACCGGGCCGCTCACCGAGCTGCCAGCTCACCTGGCGACAAAAACACGCGTCTTGATCTGGCGGTCGAGGGTATCACCTGCCCGGCTTGCATGACGACCATTGAACGGGGCCTTGGCAATATGCCCGGCATCAAGACCGTTTCTCTCAACTATACCAATCACCGCCTGACCGTTGAAGGCGCAACAGATGCGGTCAAACTCGAAGCCGTTTTGGGCAAGCTCGACCTGCTTGGCTATAAAGGGCGCCCTTTTGAGATCAGCAAGGAAGGCCTTGAACAGGCCCGCGCCGAAAAACAGCTCTTGCGCTCTGTGGCTGTTGCCGGTTTCGCGACGGCCAATATCATGATGATGTCGATCGCCATATGGTCTGGGAATGTTTCTGACATGGCGGATGGCACACGCGACCTCATGCATTGGCTGTCTGCGATGATTGCGCTGCCTGCCGTCGCTTATGCCGGGCAACCTTTTTTCAAGAGCGCGGCTCGGGCTCTACGTGGCCGCCATCTCAATATGGACGTTCCCATATCTCTGGCCGTCATTCTAGCGGTCGCCATGTCGCTTGTACAAACCATTACCCACGAACCCGACACTTATTTTGATTCCGCTGTCATGCTGTTGTTCTTTCTGCTGATCGGACGCTATCTGGATCTGCGTGCCCGCAATCGCACCAAAGATCTCGGGCAAAACCTGATGGCCCTGCAAAAACCAACCGTCATGCGCCTTGCCCCAAACGAAGCGCCAGAAGAAACACCGATCGCTCTTGTTCAGCCTGGCGACAGGATCCTCGTCCCAAGTGGGGGGCGCATTGGTGTTGATGGCACCGTTTTTGAAGGCACCAGCACGCTTGATAGCAGCCTGATTACCGGCGAAAGCACGCCCAGCGTCGTAACTGTCGGGGATCAGGTCTATGCTGGCACGCTCAATCTTGGCTCCCCGTTGATCATCACGGCAGATGCAGCGGGCGAACATACCTTACTGGCTGAAATGGG
>JAKIUO010000289.1 GCA_021647535.1 Hyphomicrobiaceae bacterium | reverse complement strand
TATCATGGCCGCCGTAAAATATGACCTGATTATTGACTATGCTGTGCGCCTCATGGGCTCTGGTTCTTTCCAATGGACATTTGCCGTCCTTGGGATTTTCGGCGTCCTGGTTTTTATCTATTCATTTTTCTGGCAAAAACGTCGTTCATATGATGCGGTGAAAACACAGCCGGACAAGCTTTTTTAACTTGACCTGTCTGCGTTTGACACGACATCCTACCCTATGTTGAGAGCGGGTGATTCGTTTTTTTGCAACCGCACTCTGGCGCAAACAGGTTCGCCTCTCAACAAGACATCTCATCACTGCCAAATATTAGGAGCACTTCCTGAGAAAAGCGGCAGATAAAAGCGGCGGGTTGAAAGATGGGCAGGGCAAAACAGGGCAAATCCAATTCAATATGGGGACCAAGGATGATCCTCATCCTTATCGCCATGCTGACCGTTTCGATGGCCTTCTTTTCCGGTCTTTACATACAGGGCAATCTACCGTTTTTCCCCTCGCTGATTGGCGGATTTGCCATTTTCCTGACCCTATATGGCACCTTGCCCCATAAAAAAACAGCCGCCCCGGGCAAAGATCTGCACAAGCGCCTGTCGCTGTTTGAAAATGAAATCGTCAACCTGACAAGCCAGCTTGACCGCTTTTCGGGCCTGTCAGGCAAGATTGGCCAGCTTGATCAACTCACCCCGACCTTGCAACAGCTTGAGGGCTTCTTGCAGGAAATGAAAACGCAGGGCGTTGCGCTGGCTCACGAGCAAGGCACGGAAAAAGAGGCCGGCACCAGCCAGATGATGAGAGATTTTTCAGAAAAGCTCAAACAGATTGATGGCCAGATCGCCCTCTTGAATGAGCAGGCTTCAAATCAGGGAAGCGACCAGCAGCTACAATTGCAAACCCAGATCCAAAGCCTCGACCAGATGGTCCGCCAGATGACCAGCCATGAGCCCCCCCCCTCTCAACCAATGGTGCAACCAACAGCTAGCGGCCAATTCGACCCCTCCTCGATTGAACAAGAGGTGCCGCCTGCACAGACCCTGACTGCCCCAGCCGCCCCAGAGCCGACAAACTTTGCGCCTGAACCAGGTGCCGTACTGCCCTCGCAGAGCGCTGCGGCCATTGCCAATATCCATGGGCGTATTGACAGCTCTACCAGCCAATTGAGCCAGAATGCGGATGGCTCAACCACCCCTTTGGATGAACAGCAATTGCTAAATATTATCAGCAAGGCCATACAAGAGCGCCGCGTCGATATATATCTGCAACCCGTTGTCGCCCTGCCAAAACGCAACACCCTGTTTTATGAGGTCTTTACGCGCCTGCGCAATGAATCCGGCAACCTCATCATGCCCGAACTATTCGTGCCGGTGGCCGAGCAGGCTGGCTTGATGCCGCTCATCGATAATATGATGCTGCTCCGGGCCATTCGCATCATCCGCCAAATGGATAAACGCACCAGCGCCAAGGCGCTGTTTTGCAGCCTGTCCACCCAATCTCTGGTTGACCCCGACTTTTTCCCAAAACTTGTTGGTTTTCTGGAGAAAAACCGGGATCTCTCCGGGCGCATCATTTTTGAAATATCGCAGGCCCAGAAAAAAACGGCTGGCCCCATTGAGCGCGATGGTATGCACCGTCTGGCCATGCTGGGCTATCACTTTTCCCTCGACAAGGGCACCGACCTGGATCTTGATTTTGCTGAGATTGCCCGCATGAACTTCAAATATGTGCGCATCAGCGCTGATCGCCTGGTCAACGGCATGGCCGAGCTTGGAGCCCGCATTCATGGCGCTGACAAGGCGCACTATCTGGAACGCTACGGCCTGCATTTGATTGTCGAACGTATCGAAACCGAACGCCAGCTGGCGACTCTCGCCGATTATTCCATCAAGCTCGGGCAAGGCTATCTGTTTGCCGAACCACGTCCCATCCGTCCTGAAATACTGGGAGAAAACGCCGCCTGATCCTGCATATTGATCAAGACAGCATCCTAGCGTACCAATAGGGGCCTAGCAAAAAAATGGAGAACCTGGCTGGTGTTCAAAATACTGGTGCCGATGGACGGATCGAACCATGCCCTCAAAGCCCTGCATATTGCCTGCGATCTGGCAATTAAATATCAGGCGCGCATTGTTCTGCTGCATGTACTGTCACCTGACAAGAATGCCAGCGATATACTTGACCTGCCCATCAGCCGAAAATTTTCACCTTTACTTTTCGCAAGGCTGCAACTGGCCTTTGAGAAATCGTCTGCCCCTCTTGAGCCCGCTCTATTGCAAAAGGTTGGACACAATATCCTTAAAGTAGCGGCCGCCAGAGTCCACAGGCTGGGTGTTGAGAGCGAACACCTGCCGCTTGCCATCGGTGATCCGGCTGAAAATATCCTCAGCGCTTACCAGCTCACAAGCGCCAACACCATTGTCATGGGGTCCAGAGGCCTTGATCCGGCACAAAACCCAAACAATAACAGCGTCTCGCATACCGTGTTCGCCAAAGCCGATTGCACCTGCATTTCGGTGAAATAATACCCCTTAGAGCGCTTACTCGCTACGCGAACGGGCTATCGCCCATACCCATTCGGGGAAAGCATCCCCGAACCCCTGCTTTTTTGCAGTTTGATGATAGAAAAAGGTGGGTTTGGGAGGTTTCCTCCCAAGCGGGTTCGGGCGGCAGCCCGATTGCGA
>JAKIUO010000063.1 GCA_021647535.1 Hyphomicrobiaceae bacterium | reverse complement strand
CGGATAATCGTCGGATCAAAGGCAATTCGGTCAGATCCATAGCCTGCTGCTTCAAGTAGATCATCTATCTTGTGCAGTTCCTTTAGTCCCTGCTTTCCAATGTCGCTATCTTGAATGGAACGCCAAAGGTTTTTCATAGTTTCTGGGCGATTGTTTCTAATCGAAACAAGAAATTGTTCAATTGCCTCTATCTGATCGCTGGTAAGCCCCGCACCTTTGGTAAAATCACCACTTTCATCCTTGCGCCCCTCGCCTAGTAGAAGCGATACGCCTAACAAACCAAATTTATCATATTTGTCGAGGGCGCGGAGAACCGTCAGCCATTTTTTATCATTATCAATATCTGCGAGGCCAACGACCTCCCTGAGCCCATCAAGCAATTTTCGATTATTCATCCCGATTAGATAATCGCCGCGCTGGATGCCAACGGCTTCCATGACATCGGCCATCATCATGCACATTTCGGCATCAGCTGCGCCAACGGGGGCGCCGACCGTATCGGCGTCGAACTGGGTGAACTGGCGAAAGCGCCCCGGTCCCGGCTTTTCATTGCGCCAGACGGGACCATGGGCATAGCGCCGATAGGGCTTTGGCAAGCCGTCATAATGGGCAGCGACATAGCGGGCGAGGGGGGCGGTTAAATCATAGCGCAAAGACAGCCAGTCGCCGCCATCTTCTTCAAACGAGAAGACACCGGCATTGGGGCGCTCCTGATCGGGCAGAAATTTGCCGAGCACATCGCTATATTCATAGGCCGGGGTTTCCAGCGGCTCGAAGCCATAGAGCTCATAAACGCCCCTGATCTTCGCCAACATGGCGTCCATGCTGCGGATTTCGCTGGCTTCAATATCTCGCATACCCTTGGGCAGGCGGGGTTTGGGCCGGTTGATCTTGTTCTTTTTGCTCATTAGGGCCGCCGTCTCTGTTTCGTCAAGTTTGCCGTTCTAACCTATCCAGCGAATGACGACAAGCCAGTCGTTAACATGTGTTGTATCATCGCAGTTTGGTTTGTGGTCTTGTTTTTAGCGTTTTGACTTGTTAAATATTCACAGAACTGAATGTAATGCACAGAATCAGTCAAGGGCATTTGCCGAAGATGATTGCATGTGCCAATACTGATTCAATATGCCAATACTGATCCAATATGTAAGACTATTACCAGTGTATAAGCGGGAGAAGGTTAAATGACAATGACTGCTAAAGATACCGGGACTGCTGAAAATCCGGATTCTGTCGAACTGCCTGACATTTTACCAGCTGAAATGGCTTTGTCCATGAGCGATGGCGGTGATCTGACTATTATTGATGTGCGCACGCCGATGGAATGGATGCGTTCTGGCGTCGCCAAAGGGGCACTGACCATCACCCCGCAAAACCCGACTTTCATGCAAGACCTCAGCGATGCCGTTGACGGTGATATGAGCAAACCGATTGCTCTTATATGTGCCACAGGCCAGCGCAGTGCGACCATTGCCCGCTTCTTGCGAGAGCAGGGCTACAGCGCCGTTGCTGATATTTCCGAAGGCATGATGGGCAACCGCACATCCGCCGGTTGGCTCGTCAAAGGCTTGCCGATTGACCACGTCAAGGGCTAGGGTCTGACGAGGTTTTTGAGAGCATACGAAGCATTGAACCCCGTAGAGGAACAAACGCCTCTACGGGGTTTTACGTATGTGGACAATTATAATTGCCGATTCGCGTTTTTTTGGTCGCGCAAGGCTTGCAAATTAGCGTGCGGATCGCCACCATAAAGAAATGGATTGTTCGAACCTTAATGCGGGCAACCCCTTCCATACCCGCAGACGCCGGTTTGTTCAGGCTGTTGTCGCGGTCCCCATACTCTGGAAGTAAAGCACTCTGGAAGAAAAGTGATTATGACAGGCATCAGGCTTCACGCATCGATCCAGCCCCCTCACCTCCAGGTGACAGGGGGCTTTTTTGTGATCAAATTTTTGATGCGCAAGCCCCAAAAGAGGAGGAAAATTCATGGGACAAGCTCATAGCCAGGCGGGCAGTGCGCCTCGTTGCATCGCTCTTGTTGGCCCCTATCAAAGCGGCAAGACCAGCGTTTTTGAAAGCATATTAGAGCATACGGGTGTCATCAACCGTCAAGGCAGCGTTGATGAAGGCAATAGTGTGGGAGATGCCTCGCCCGAAGCGCGTGCCCATAATATGAGTGTCGAACTAAACGTGGCGCAGGTCGAATATCTTGGCGACCAGTTCACCTTTATTGATTGCCCCGGCTCCATCGAGTTTGCCGAGGACGCCAATACGGTATTGCCGGTTGTTGATGCGGCGATTGTGGTCTGTGAGCCTGATGAAAAGAAAACGCCGGCCCTGCAACTCATTTTGAAGCAGCTGGAAGAGCGCAATATTCCGCATTTCCTGTTTCTCAACAAGATCGACAAGGCCGAGATGCACGTGCGCGACATCATACCGATGCTGCAACCGTCCAGCACCCTGCCGTTGGTGCTGCGCCAGATCCCCATCTGGAAAAACAATATTGTCACCGGTTTTGTCGATCTGGCCTCCGAGCGCGCCTATCTTTATAATGAACATAAGGCCAGCACGATTATTGATCTGCCCGATGAGCTTGCGCCGCGCGAAGAAGAGGCCCGCTTCAACATGATGGAGCAGTTGGCCGATTATGATGATGAGCTGATGGAGCAATTGCTCGATGATGTTCCGCCCCCCCAGGACAAGATTTTTGATGACCTGTCTGAAGATCTGCGCAAGGGCATCATCTGCCCGGTGCTGCTTGGTTCGGCGCTAAACGGCAATGGCATTTACCGCCTGCTCAAAGCCCTGCGCCATGAAGTCCCCGATATCGAAACCACCAGAAAGCGTCTTGGCGTTGAAGCGCGCACGCTGGCTCATGTCATGAAGACGCTGCATACGGAACATGGTGGCAAGCTGTCGCTGGTGCGGGTATTTGCCGGTGAATTCAAGGATGGCGAGCAGTTGACCGGCAGCAAGGGCACCAATCATCGCCTGTCAGGCCTGTTTAACGTGCTGGGGCAAGAGCCCTCGAAATATTCCGGCGTGGCCAGGCCCGGTGATGTGCTGGCCTTTGGCCGTTTGGAAGAGGTGCAGGCCGGGGAGAGCCTCTCGAAAGATCAGGGCAAGGTGCGCGAGCTTGATACCATCGCACCAAGATCTCCCGTTTATGGTCTGGCCATATCGGCCCGTAGCCGCCGGGATGAAGTCAAGCTGACGGCGGCCATCGACAAGTTGGTGGAGGAAGATCAATCCTTGTCGCTGCAACATGACCAGACGCTTGGCGAGCTGGTTTTGTGGGGGCAGGGCGAGGTCCACCTGAAAGTAGCCGGTGAACGCCTGACCCGCAAATTTGGCATTGGTATTGAGAGTCGCACACCTAACATCCCTTACAAGGAAACCATTTCGGGACATGTTGAAGTGCGCGGACGCCACAAGAAACAGTCCGGTGGGCATGGCCAGTTTGGCGATGTGCTGGTGGAGATCAAACCGATGCCACGGGGCACCGGCTTTACCTTTTTTAATTCCATATCGGGTGGTGTGGTTCCCAAAAACTATATTCCCGCCGTCGAACATGGCATTGAGGATTATCTGGGTTGCGGCCCGCTGGGCTTCCCGGTGGTTGATCTGGCGGTTGAACTGAAAGACGGCTCTTACCACGCGGTCGATAGTTCCGAGCAGGCCTTTCGCATGGCAGGCGTTGTTGCCATGAAAGAGGGTATGCCACAATGCAAGCCGATTTTGCTGGAGCCAGTGATGGCGGTAGAGATTGCCATTCCGTCTGAGGCGACGGCGCGCATTAATGGTATTGTATCGAGCCATCGCGGTCAGATATTGGGGTTTGATGCCCGTCCCGGCTGGTTGGGCTGGGATCTCGTCAAGGCGCAGATGCCGCAATCCGAACTGCAACGGCTGATCGTGGATATCCGTTCGGCGACAGCAGGGGTTGGCACCTTTACCTTCAGCTTTGATCATCTGGCCGTCATTAATGGCCGCCTGCGTGAGCAGATCCTTGAGAAATACGCAGCCTAAGAATCCAATGATAAGAGGAGACGGAAATGGATAAGAAAAACGGTAGGTTTGGCTGGAACGAATTGATGACTTCGGATATGGAGCGGGCCAAAAAATTCTACACCAGTGTTCTGGGCTGGGAGGCTTATGATGTGCAGATGAGCGACCCGACCAGCCCGGCCAAAGAGGGGGAGGCCAGCTATACCCTCTGGAAAATTGATAATCAGGAGGTCGGCGGAGCCATGAAGCTTGAAGGGCCGGGCATGGAAGATATGTCACCGCGCTGGATGAGCTATGTCAATGTGGCTGATGTGGACAAGGTGGTGGAAAAAGTGTTGGCGCATGGCGGAAAAGTTGTGGCTGGCCCTATGGATATCGAATCAGTCGGGCGCTTTTTCATCATCAAGGATCCGCAAGGGGCGGTGCTTGGTCTTGGCACCAGCACGATGGTTGAGGAGGCATAGAGAGATTGGTAAGGCTATTGGTAAGGCTTCGGGGGATAAACTGTTTTTGAGTGTCGAAAAAACAGGATGGCCCATGAACAGCTTGATGAACAGCTTGATGAACAGCTTGCGGAAAAAAAAGACGGGATCGATGAGGTTGTCGCGCGGATGGTCGCGGGTGGGGCTTGCGGTTTTGCTCGCTCTGCCGGTTGGCGGGGCAGGGGTTTTGGCCGCTCGTTCTTTTCCAGCTGTTTGGGTTAACGAAGCCACTGGTTATGCGATTGCTGGTTATGACCCGGTCAATTATTTTGTCGAGGGCAAGGCGTTGCGCCCTGTCGGGGCTATTGAAGCTTATTGGGGGCGTGTCAGCTGGAAATTTCGCAATGTTGGTAACAAGGCAGCCTTTCTGGATCATCCCGAAATATATGCGCCGCGCTTTGGCGGACTGGACCCTTATTTTCTGCTGAAGGGCCGTTTTGTGCAGGGCAAGCCCATCTTGTTTGATGTCTTTGAGCAGCGCCTCTATTTGTTTTATGACCAGAATAGTTTGAGTTTCTGGAAGAAGCACCGCAGGGCCTATGGCAGTCTTGCCGCGCAGAACTGGCCACGTGCCGCCGCAGAGCTTGGGCTGGATGAGAGGCGCAAAAAGTAGCCCAAACACTCGTCACATATACACGCCCCCTTCTTTTCAGATCCAGGGTTTGGGGCCGTGTCCCATTGGCGCTAAGTTAATAATTCTGGTTCCCAAGCTCTGCTTGGGAATCCATGGTGGGGACGCTCTGCGTCCCGAGTGCGAGATTTGCGACAGCCCGGATGCGCGAGGCAAAGTGTCTTGGTCCTGCATTCCCACGCAGAACTTGGGAACGAGAAATAGATCTCGTTTGCGGCATAGACCCTGGGTGAAGAACCCGGGGAGCGCAGAGAGGGGCAGTCTTTTTGCGTTCTGATGTTACCAGGCCGAGCGGATGGTGCCGACAAAGCTGGCGACATTATTGTCGAGCAGTTCGCTTTGCCGTGTGAATGGCGCTCATATAGTTCATGATTGTTTTGCGGATTGTGGCAAGGGGGCCGTACGCTCTCTGGCGTTTTGGGTGATTCGATTGCCAAAAGCCCTGCCCATTGGCAGTTCGCCAGAGGGAAACCTGGAGCGCGCCGAAATTTCACAAAAAACCAACGCCAATGGTCGACTTTAACAAGCGAAGTTTCACCAGTTTTTTTTCAAAAAAAATCACTCAAAAAGGTCCTGCTCTGAATATCGGCGCTACCTCGTGTGGATTCCACACGAAGAGCTTTTAGCTGTGCCAGAACGTCACGGAAACGGGGGGGAAACATCGGTGAAATCCCGTCTGATATGGTTAACATTCCATTGACGACCATGTTATCCCATGTTATCCCAAATACACCCGTCAATGGTGGGGATCATTCGGATGGGGCGGCTGGGGAAGCCGGTTTGCAATAATGTCTGTGTCAGGACGCATCTTTTGTGAGGCCACAAGAGTGCCTGTAAACCGGCTTCCCCCCTGCTCCAATTAGACAAGTGGCTGCGCACCGGTGACAGGTTTTAAAATGTCGAGGCGTACAGGGGGCCACCCCAATGGAATTTTGAGCGCCCAATAGAATTTTGAGCGTAGAGGCGTCAGCAAGCAGGCATGGGACAATTTGTTTCCACCTTCACCAACAAGATCGACAGTAAGGGACGCGTATCTGTTCCCGCCAGTTTTCGGGCTATATTGGCCAGGGAAGATGGCGAGGGCATCTATTGCTATCCCTCGCTCGATGCACCGGCACTTGATGCGGGGGGGGATCGGCTGGTCAATCAGATTGGTGAATTACTTGAAGAGCTCGCGCCCTATGGTGACGAGAAAGACCAGCTGGCAACGGCTCTTTATGGAGACAGTGTGATGTTGAAGATCGACAGTGATGGCCGTGTCAACCTGCCCCCCGTTTTACGGGAACATGCGGGCATTTCAGACAAGGTTGTTTTTGTCGGTCTGGGTGGAAAATTTCAAATCTGGGAGCCCGAAAAATTCGAGGCTCACCGGTTGCAGGCGCGCGAAAAAGTACGTGAGCTTCGCAAACTGCTCGGCGTGGGGCGCCGCCCCAAAGGGGGTGGCGAAGCCGAAGGAGGACAGGAATAATGACTGGACGGGGCATGAGTGACCGCACGAGGGGGCGTGGTCCAGGTGCTAAAAGCGGACCGTCCGGACACATTCCTGTCCTCCTTGATTTCGTGCTTGAAGCGTTGGCTCCTCAAGACGGGGAGCTCTATGTGGATGGCACATTTGGCGCCGGAGGTTATTCGCGCGCTATACTGGAAGCGGCTGATTGCCGTCTGCTGGCTATTGATCGTGACCCGCAAGCGTTGGCCACGGCGCAAAAATTTTCTGAACATTATAAAGATCGTTTCAGTTTTCTGCCCGGTCGTTTTGGCGAGATGGCCCGGCTTGTCAAGGGGGCAGGGGCGGATCAGGTCGATGGCATCGTGCTTGATGTTGGCGTGTCGTCCATGCAGATTGATGAGGCGGCGCGCGGCTTTTCCTTTGCCGAGGAGGGGCCGCTTGATATGCGCATGTCGCGCCGGGGCCTGAGTGCGGCGGATGTGTGCAACAGTTTTAAGGAAACCGATCTGGCCCGTATCATCGCCGCCTTTGGCGAGGAGCGCCGGGCGCGAACCATTGCCCGGGCCATATGTGCCGAGCGTGAGGTCAAGCCCTTTGAGAGCACCTTGCAATTGGCGGATCTGGTGACAAGCGTTATTGGGCGGCGTCCAGGCGCAGCCAGACATCCGGCCACAAAAACCTTTCAGGCGCTGCGCATTTATGTCAACCGCGAACTGGATGAACTGGCCAGCGTACTGGTCGCTGCCGAGCAGCTTTTGAAGCCGGGGGGACGGCTGGTTGTGGTGAGTTTTCATTCTCTTGAGGATCGTATCGTCAAGCAGTTTCTGGTACATCGCGCCTTGCCAAAATCGCGCCCGTCACGCCATTTGCCAGAAAGTGCAGACGAGGCTTTTCAGCCCTCTTTCAAACTGCTCAATAAACGCGCCATTACGCCCACCAAAGACGAACAGGACGCCAATCCGCGCGCCCGTTCCAGTCGCTTGCGCGCGGCCATCCGGCTTGACGCGCCACTCATTCCCTTTGGCCTTGATCAGGTGAAAATCCCGCAGGTGCCCGACCCTGACAAGGCGCTGTGAGCTCTGGGGTATTCAATATTTGTGCTGCAGATAATGTTAGGGTTGAATCTATGCGGACCGTGATAAAATTTGTGATACCGCTGCTTGTCGCGGCGCTGCTGGTGGGCATTTATGTCATCAAGGTGGAAACCTGGCAGTTGCAGCGTGACGCCAGAAAAATGGAGCGTCAGATTGAGGGGGTTGAGCGCGAAATCAGTATTTTGCGGGCCGAAAAAGCCTATCTGTCGCGCCCCGAGCGTATTGAGAAACTGGCGCGCCAATTTCTTAAAATGCGCCCGCCAAACCCCGCTCAGATCATTGTGCAAGAGAAGTAGCCAACCCCAATTATGGATAAGAAAACATACAAACTATTGTTTTTACTTTCATTATAATATGTCATCCCAGCGGAGGCTGGGACCCATACGCCGAGGCGGTGAGTATTTTTAGTCGAACTCAATACTAAAACCGCAGGGTTTCGGCGTATGGATCCTCGCCTCCGCGAGGATGACACTGAAAAATAACAATAAATTATTTGTATTATAACAGGATTGATAAAGTCTCTTATTCATAATTGGGGTTAGTCAGGCAAAGGCACTACCTAATTTGACGGCCATTGAGAGCACTGGACTGGCGTGCTATAATATTCGCTCGTGCAAAGGAGGATCATCATGCACATTTTTTCTTTTTTTCGTTCCTTGTCCCGTTTGATGCTGGCAACCAGCCTTTTACTGGTCGGGTTCTATAGCAGCGTGGCGTCGGCTTCAGGGTCTGGCGGTACTGTCTATTTCCATCGTCCGGCAGGCTTTAACGCCGCCTTTTTGAAGCCTGATGTGATCATTGATGGTCGAAAAGTTGGCACCATTGGCAGTGGTGAGTGTCACCGCGTCAGATTACCAGCCGGGCGTCATAAAATTATCATACGCGATCAGGCCAGCCCGCTATTGCGGCTTGGTATCGAGCTGAATGCGACGAGGGTTAATGTCTGGAATGGCGCGGATATCTTTATTACCGTGAGCGCGCAGCAGGAACTGGATGAATTTAACGAACGCTCTCCGGCCTATGACATGTTGATCTCTTCCAAAGGGCGACGTTGTTGATCCAGGTCATTTTATTCCGGCGTCAAACGTGGGATGGAGGGGATCGCATGGTCAGCCTTGTACTTGGTCACCGCCTTGTACTTGGGCGGGTAAAGGGATTGGTATATTATGGTTGATCTGAAGACTGGGGTTGGGCGCAAATTATTGATCGTGCCACCCTTGCTTGTTGGCGGGCTCATTTTGGGCCTTGTCATTGCCAGCAAGAAACCACCTTTGCAAAAGGCAGGGGGCGAGCGTCAAACGCTGGTTCGTGTAATCACCATTGAAAAAATGACGGTTGTTCCCCGTGTGCTTGGCTATGGCAGCGTCAAGCCGGGCAGGGTCTGGAATGCTGTGGCGCAGGTAGCCGGGCGTGTCGAATATGTGCACCCTGATTTCAAAAAGGGTGCCATTATCAAGGCCGGGACTGAAATAATCCGGATTTCTCCCAAGGATTATCAAATCGCCATCCGGCAGGCACAGGCCAATATTCGCTCGGCGCAGGCCAAGATCAGCGAGCTCAAGGTGGCGCACGCCAATACCAAAGCTTCGCTGGCAATCGAACAGAAAACTCTGCGTATTAATGAGCGCGAATATCAACGCAAACGCAATCTCGCCAGCCGGGGGGCCGTCTCTAAATCCTCACGCGATCAAGAGGAGCGCCTGTTGCTGGCTCAGCGCAAACGCGTCCAGGATTTGCAAAGCGCTTTACGACTGACCCCGACGCAGATCACGGCGCAAAAAGAAAACAAGGCGGTTTCACAGGCCCAGCTGGAGATTGCCGAGCTCAATCTGAAGCGTACCCGGGTGGCGCTGCCCTTTGATGCCAGAATTGCGCAAACCAATGTGGAGAGAACCCAATTTGTCGGCGTTGGCAAATTGCTTGGCATTGCGGACAGTATGAAAAGTGCTGAGGTCGATGCGCAGATCCCGGTGGCCAAAATGCGCGCTTTGCTGCATGTGGCCAGTGAAACGCTCACCAGCAAAAAGCGAGAGGTTATAGCGCAGAGCGTGCCGACATTCGCCAGTAAATACGGCCTGCATGGCATTGTCCGCATGAGACTGGGCGGGCAGCTTGTTGAATGGCCGGGCAAGGTTGTGCGCATCAGCGATACGGTGGACCCCAAGACCCGCTCTATTGGCGCGATTATTGCTGTGAAAAACCCCTATAGACAGGCCATTCCCGGCCTTCGCCCGCCTTTGATCAAGGGCATGTTTGTTGAATTTGAAATGCGCGCCAGATCGCTTGGCGACCAGATTGTCATCCCGCGTTCCAGCCTGCGCAAGGACCGCGTGTTGGTCGTGACAAAGGACAGCCGTCTGGCTTTTCGCAAGGTGACGACAAAGCTTGTGTAGGGTGATTTCGTGGTGATTTCAGCGGGGTTAAAGACCGGTGAGAAGATCATTGTCAGCGATTTGCGTCCGGCGGTTGAGGGCATGTTGCTGCGTGTGGAAAATGATGTGGCAACCCTTGAAAGGCTCAAAGCACAAGTGCTGGCCAAGGGGGAGCTCAAATGATCCGGTTTTTCGCGGCGCATCCAACGGCGGCCAACCTGCTGATGATGGCCTTTCTCGCTGCCGGATTTTATGCCGCGCCGACCTTACAAAAAGAAACCTTTCCGCGCGTCGATCCGCGCCGTGTGCAAATCTCGGTGGCCTATCCAGGGGCGCGGCCCGAAGACATTGAGACCTCGATTTGCCGCCGCATCGAAGATCGCGTCAACGGTGTTGATAATGTCGCCAAAGTGCAGTGTGAAGCGCGCGAAAATCTCGGCCTTGCCGTTATTGAAATGGTTGAGGGACGCGATCTGGACCGGTTTTTCAGCGACATAAAAACAGAAGTCGAAGCCATTGATGATTTCCCAGAAAAAGTCAAAAAGCCGGTGCTCGAACAGATCGGCGCTACGGATTTCGTCACCGATGTGGCCTTGACAGGACCAGATAATCCCACCGACCTTAAAGCCTATGCCGAACAGTTAAAGACGCGTATGTTGCAATGGGGCGGCATTCCCAAGGTGGAAATCACCGGTTTTTCCGATCACCAGATCCGCATAGAGCTTGACGGCTTCAAGCTGCGCCAATTCGGCCTGTCGATCAATGATGTGGCTACGGTGATTTCCCGCCAGAGCGTAGATCTGCCCGCTGGCAGTGTGCAGACCCATGATGGCGACATCCTGATCCGCCTCAATGAGGAGCGCAAGCGTGTCTATGATTTTTTCAGCCTTGTCGTCGTGTCGAGTGCGCAAGGCGGCGAGGTCCGGCTAGGAGACATTGCGCAAATCACCGACCGTTTTGACCTTGATGAGGAAAAGATTTTCTTCAACGACAAGCGCGCCGCCGTGCTCAAAATCACCAAGACGCAAAACGAAGACACGCTTAAGGTGATTGATGCGGTCAAGGCCTTTGTAGAGAATGAACGCTTGAGCGCGCCCGCTCTGATTGCCCTGACAATCACCAATGACGCCTCATCTGTGGTGCGCGATCGGCTGGCATTGCTGGTGACAAATGGCGTACAGGGGCTCGTTTTGGTGTTTGCTGCCATGTTGTTGTTTTTTGGTATGCGCTATTCCTTCTGGATCGTTGTTGGCCTGCCGGTGTCCTTTATGGGGGCGGTGGCGATGATGGTGATTTTTGGCTATTCCCTCAACATGTTGACCATGGTGGCGCTGCTCATCGTCATCGGTTTGTTGATGGATGATGCCATTGTCATTGCTGAAAATATTGCCAGCCATCGGGAAAAGGGCAGTCCGCCGCTGGAAGCTGCGGTGAATGGCAGTTTGCAGGTTTTGCCAGGTGTTTTTGCGTCTTTTGCGACGACCGTTTGCATTTTTGGTTCGCTGGCTTTTTTGAAGGGTGATATTGGGGCCATTTTGAAAGTCGTGCCGATTGTCATGTTGGCCGTGCTGGTGATTTCGCTGATCGAGGCTTTCTTTATACTGCCCGCCCATCTGCACCATTCCCTCATGCACGCGTCGACTGAAAAAACGTTTTTACAACGTCACACAGACGTTTTTCTGGAATGGATGCGCGAGCGGGTTGTCGGACGTTTTGCGGATTGGACCGTTAGCTGGCGCTATTTCACCGTTGGCGTCACCATAGCTTTGTTTCTGCTGGCGATCAGCGCCATGGCTGGGGGACTGCTAAAATTCTCGGCGTTCCCCGATATTGAGGGAGATAGTATTGAAGCGCGGCTACTCTTGCCGCAAGGGACGCCGCTGGCGCGCACCAAGGGGGTGGTGGCCAAGCTTGACAAGGCGCTGCAACGGTTGGATGAAAACCTGCGTAAAAATGAGGTTGGCGAGCAAAGCCTTTTGAAAAATGTCGCCATCCTGTTTAATGAAAACAAGGATGCCTTTGAAAAAGGGCGCCATGTCGCCACCATCCGGGTTGACCTGCGGGCATCCGAAACGCGCCGGGCGCGCAATGACGAGATATTGGCGCTGTGGCGCAAGGAGAGCGGCCAGATTGCCGATGTGCTGGCGCTGAAATTTACCAATGGCAAGGCCGGGCCGGGGGGCATCCCTCTTGATATGCGGCTGAAGGGCGAGGATTTGTCGGCGCTCAAAAAAGCCTCCATCGAGTTTCAGAGCTGGCTGGGACGCTATGAGGGCGTCGCCGATGTGGTCGATGATCTGCGTCCGGGCAAGCCTGAATATGCCGTGCGCCTGAAACCGGGAGCTTTGCAGATTGGCGTCGATGCGCGCATGGTTGGCGATCAGCTGCGCACGGCTTTTTTCGGTACGACCATTAATGAAATCCAGGTCGGGGTTGAGAGTTATGAGATTGATGTGCGCTTGCAACAGCGCGACCGCGACAGCCTTGCCGATCTTGACTATTTTACAGTGATCACCAAGGCGGGGGATCGCGTTCCGCTGACCACAGTTGCGACACTTGAGCGTGATCGTGGCTATGCGCGGATCAATCGGGTCAATGGCATCCGCACGGTGACGATCACCGGTGAGCTGGATACGCGGATTGCCAACGCCAATGAAATCATTGCCGATATTAAAAAACGGTTTTTGCCCGAATTTTTAAAGCGTCACCCAACGGTGAGTTTTACAGTCGAGGGCAAGGATAAAGAAGCGGGGACGACGCAGCGCTCGATGGTCAGCGGGTTCATGCTGGGTATTGTTGGCGTGTTCCTGTTGCTGAGCTTTCAGTTCCGCAGCTATATCGAGCCGCTTGTTGTGATGATCGTCATCCCGCTGGCCTTTATCGGCGCGGTTGCCGGGCATATCATTATGGGCATCGATTTTACCATGCCGAGCATGTTGGGGTTCGTGGCGCTGGCCGGTATTGTCGTCAATGATTCTATTTTGCTCATTAATTTCATCAAGGATCGTCATGGACCAGGCACAACGGTGGCGCAGGCCGCCCCGCAGGCTGTACGCGCCCGGTTTCGCGCTATTTTCCTGACCTCGCTGACAACGATTGTCGGCCTGTTACCGATCCTGTCTGAAACCAGCCTGCAGGCGCAAATCCTCATTCCGCTGGTCACCAGCCTGGCCTTTGGATTGCTGGCCTCTACTTTGCTGGTGCTGTTTGTCGTTCCCGCTTTTTACGCTATCCTCGACGATTTCGGCCTCAGCACCCTCGCCAAAGAACGCCGCGCCGAAGCGCGCAAAGCGAGCCATCTGTAAAAGCAGTGTGATGAGGGGGTGGAGAAAAGCAGCTCGTTGCGGTGACTAGACCCGGATCTGCTATTTTTATTTCTCCCCGTTTCAACTCCCAAACGCAACATTGCTTTGTGAACTGTCAATTAAATGAGATGATCTTGGATTGGCTGCTCCATAGTTAATGGAAATCCAAAAGTACTTATCAACAACCTCTGTTATGACGCTATAGGTGAATTTTGACTGCTCATAAATAAATTGGCTTTCTAGAACTCTGGTTAAATCATCAACAGATGGATAGCCCTCTGGATCAGCACAAGTTAGATCAAAAATTGAAAATCTTATTTTTTCTTTAGCCATTTACTTTCTCACAATTAGGTTGCCCCATCACTCAGCTGCCTTGGGGGCTGGTTTTTTGCGGGTGCGTTTTTTCGGTTTGGCTGTGCCTTTCTTCGCCACCACCTTCTTCCCACCCGCAGTCTTCGCAGCCTTCGCCGCTACCTTTCCCGGCCTTTTTTTGAGAAGTTCCTTTAAATACTGCCCTGTATAGCTCTCCTTGACCTTTGCTACCTCTTCAGGGGTTCCCGTCGCGACGATGCGGCCGCCCTTGTCGCCGCCTTCGGGGCCAAGGTCGATGATCCAGTCGGCGGTTTTGATGACCTCCAGATTGTGCTCGATAACGACGACGGTATTGCCGGTCTCCACCAGTTCGTGCAGCACTTCGAGCAGTTTGGCGACGTCGTGGAAATGCAGGCCCGTGGTCGGTTCATCAAGAATATACATGGTGCGGCCTGTGGCGCGTTTGGCCAGCTCCTTCGATAGTTTGACACGCTGCGCCTCGCCGCCCGAAAGCGTATTGGCGCGTTGGCCGATATGGATATAGCCAAGGCCGACGCGCTCCAGCGTCGTAAGCTTGTCGCGGATCGCTGGCACCGCCTTGAAAAAGTGCGCCCCTTCTTCCACCGTCATATCGAGCACATCGGCAATCGACTTGTCCTTGAACTTGATCTCCAGCGTTTCGCGATTATAGCGCTTGCCCTTGCACTGATCGCAGGTCACAAAGACGTCGGGCAGAAAATGCATTTCGATCTTGATGACGCCGTCGCCCTGACAGGCCTCACAGCGCCCCCCCTTGACGTTGAACGAAAAACGCCCCGGTTTATAGCCACGCGCCTTGGCCTCGGGCAGGTTGGTGAACCATTCGCGGATCGGTGTGAATGCGCCGGTATAGGTGGCTGGATTGGAGCGCGGCGTGCGCCCGATTGGGCTTTGATCAATGTCGATAACTTTATCTAGATATTCAAGTCCCGTGAGGCTGTCATGGGGGGCAGGGTTAAGGCGCGCACCATTTAGCCTTCTGGCGATTGCTGAATAGATCGTATCTATCATGAGGGTCGATTTGCCCCCGCCGGAGACCCCGGTGAGGGCAACACACTGTCCCAAAGGAATATCAACGGAAACATTTTTAAGATTGTTTCCGGTCGCACCCTTTAGGCTGATTTTGCGGGTTTTAGAGGGTTTGCGACGTTCCTTGGGCACATCAATGGCCAATTCCCCAGTCAGATATTTACCCGTTATGC
>JAKIUO010000062.1 GCA_021647535.1 Hyphomicrobiaceae bacterium | reverse complement strand
GTCATGGCGGTGTGAGGTTTCGTTGGGGGTGTCAGGTCTTGTGTAAGCACCAAAACCATACGACATTACAACAACTTGATCCACACCCGCCAACCAAATCAGGTTGCTTCATGAATAATTGGGGCTAACTCGCTTCGCGACCGGGTTGCCACCCAGACCCGCCCGGGGAAAGATTTCCCCGGAGCCCCTTTCTTTTTGCAAATGATCAAAAAACGGGGAGTTTGAGGGGTATCCCCCTCAAGCGGGTGTGGGCGGCAGCCCATTTGCGAAGCAAGGGTTTTGAGAATTGAATTGCCCTACACGTCTGCCTCACCAACAATGAGAACTGGATTGTCAAGCCCCTGTAAAAGCCTTATATTGGGAAGACCCAACCCTCACAGTCTGAACGGTGGTCCTTTATGAGCTATTCCAATCGTTTTTTCATCTTGATTCTGACCGTTTCCTGCTGGATTGGCTTTCCGCTTGAGGCCCGTTCTCAAAGTCTTGTGCAAAAAGCTGATACGGCCTTTAACGCCGGGGATATGGCGCGGGCCTGGAAGCTGTATGGCCGTGCTCACAAGAAGGCCAAGCGTCGAAAGGACCGTCTCGCGCAAGCTGAAATCATCAATAGTATGGCGGCCATCCAGCTTATCCTTGGCAAACCTCGCCAACTGTTGCGCTATCGCCAGTCCGCCGACAGGATCAAGCGCAAGCATTACCTGTCCTCAAGGCGCACCAGAACGGCGCTCGCTCTGCCCGGCAATCTGCTGGTCGGGGGCGGGTTCGAACGCGGACTGCTTCCCCCCTGGGGCGGCGGTCATTATGAGCGTAAAAAGGGAAAATTCCGCTTTGGCATCTGGTGGAACTCAGCCAATGCGCGCGCCTATATGAAGATCGACCATGCGATCAGACATAGTGGCAAACGATCGTTGCGGATCACCAATTTTTCCAAAGCAAAGGCCCATGTTTTCACCACGACCGCGCAGCGTATTAATGGCCTGCGGCCCAATACGCTCTACCGGGTTTCCCTGTTCATCAAGGCCAAAAATCTGAAACCGGGGGCCGTGACCTTCACCATTGATGCCGCCTGGGCCAAACGTCTGCCCTCTTTGCCAGCGGGCAGCTATGACTGGCAACCCTATGAGGCCACCATCAATATTGGCCATAACGACTATATTGATTTGCGCCTGTTGCATCAAAATACCGGCACCGTCTGGCTCGATGATATTCGCGTAGAACCGGCCATTGCCAGCACCAGCTCCCCGCTGCAACAGGCTGAGGCTTTGTTTGATCAGGGGCAATATATGAAAGCACTGGCCCTTGTGGCGCAAATAGGCCGCAAGCATAAAAACAGCAAAGGCGTGCATCGGCTTGGCGGACGCATCCATGCGATATTGGGACAATATGACAAGGCCCTTGCCAGTTTTTCATGGCTCATCAGCAAGGGCGACAAGCGGGCTCATCTGGAGCTCGGCAATGTTTATCGCCAGCTCGGTCAAATAGATGTGGCCATCGCTCACTATGTGCGCGCCAGCGAAGCTGTCGAGCGCGATCAGGGCAGCTTTGCTCTGGTCATGGAACGGTTGGGACGCGCCTATACGCAAAAAGCTCGATTAGAGGTCATCGCGCCGCGCCAACACCAGCAGATTAAACTGGCCCGGCGCTCTTTTGCCAAAGCCTTGCGCATCTTGCGCCATATCGGTGATTTGCACGGCGAGGTCGTGGCGTTAAGGGGGCTTGCTTCTCTAAAACACCTTTCAGGAGACCTGGATCAGGCCAGTGCGCTCATTGCTCGCGCTTTAAAAAAGGTCAGCCGTCTGGATGATCGCAAGCTGCACTCTGATCTGTTGATGGATCAGCTCGAAATCCAGCTTGTGGCCGGTCAACTTCCCAAATCCAATGACGCTCTCACCAAGGCGCTGGCCCTTAAACGGGATATTTTTGATCGTATGGGGCAAATCCGCGCTTTGCATTTGTTCGCCCAGATCGCCATTCGCAAGCAGAATGATGAAGACGCCCTCTCCTATTTCAAGAGAGCCATTGAACTCATTGATCAGGTGCGCGAAGGGCTGGCGGCGCTGCCACGCGAAAGCCGTCGCCAGTTCATTGAACGGTTTGAGATTATTTATCGCGGCTATGTCGAAACCGCCTATCGTTTGTGGGAACGCTTTGGCACCAGCCGCCCGCAATTGCGCGATATCAGCTTTTCGATGGGGCAATGGTCGGCCATGACAACGGCTGCTGATGCGCTGGCGCAGATGTCTGCCCGTTTTCAAACCGGCAATGATGCCCTTGCCGGGCTGGTCCGCGAACGACAGGATCTGGCGCGCCGCCAGCATGGCCTCAACACCCGACTGATTTCGCAGCTCGCCCAACCGCGCAAACAGCGCAAAGCCAGCGCCGAACGTAATCTGCGCACGCTTCTAAAGAATAATGCACAACGCCTCAAGAAAGTTGATCGACGCCTCAAATCAAGCTTTCCTGATTATTTCCAGTTCGCCAATCCCGCCCCCCTAAAAGCTGCCCTTCTGCGCAAGATGCTGCGGCCCGACGAAGCTTTGGTGTTTTTTCTCGATACGCCCAAAACATGGGCAACGAGCGGCAACTCCTATCTCTGGCTGATCTGGAACAAGGGCAGCGCATTTGTGCAGATCAAGCCGGGAGCAAAAACACTTGCTGAAGCTGTGAAAGAGCTTCGTTTTGGTCTTGATGCAAGTGCAGGCCCTAAAAGAGGGCTGAGTTTTGAGGGAGCGAGCCTCCCCAATGACAGCGCTTCTGGACAAGGTTTACCCTTCAACCTTGGCAAATCCCACCAGCTCTACGAAATATTATTCGGCCAGATCAAAAAATGGACCAGCGGTAAAAAACATCTGATTATTGTCCCCTCAGGCCCTTTGACCGCCCTGCCCTTCCAGGTATTGATCACCAAAAGGCCGACACGTTACTTGCCCGGTTATAAAGGCTATGCTCGTGCCGACTGGCTCATTAAGGACCATGCTTTAACTGTGCTGCCCTCTGTCGCCTCCTTTCGGGCCTTGCGGTCTTTTTCACACAAGGGCAAGCGCGCCTCACAGCCCTATATGGGGTTTGGTAATCCATTATTGCTGGGGCCAGGTGGCAATGATCGCTCGGCCTTTGCGCAAAAAAGCTGTCAAACCTCCGTACCCTTTCAAATGGCGAGCGCTGGAACGGCCTCCCCTTTCCTCAACCGGGCCCCCAAAGAGTTCAGCTCGCTATTTGCCCGCGGGCTGGGTGTAACAGATGCCATACGCCGTCAATATCCCTTGCCCGAAACGGCTGGTGAACTTTGTGCGGTCGCCAGGCTCACCAACACCCGCAACAGCGCGGTTTATCTGGGAAAAAACGCCACCGAGGGCAAGGTCAAAGAGCTTTCAGCCACAGGCCAGCTTGCCGATGTGCGTATCGTGCATTTTGCCACTCATGGATTGCTGGCGGGAGAAACGCGCTTGCTGCTCAAAACCAGCGCAGAGCCTTCCCTCTTGCTGACCCCTCCCCAAAAAGCCAGCCGAAAAGATGATGGTCTGCTGACGGCTTCAGAAATTGCCCGCCTCAAACTCAATGCAGACTGGGTCATCATGTCGGCCTGTAACACAGCGGCGGGTGATGCGGTTGGTGGCGAGGCTTTGTCAGGGCTGGCGCGCGCCTTCTTTTATGCTGGTGCCCGCGCCCTGCTGGTCTCGCACTGGTATGTGAACTCGCAGGCAACCGTCAACCTGATCACCACAGCCTTTTCAGAAATCGACAAAAACCCGCTTATTGGTCCCTCGCAAGCCATGCGCCTCTCCATGCTCGCAATGATCCGCGCCGGTGGTGCCAATGCCCATCCCGCCAACTGGGCACCCTTTGTCCTCGTTGGCGAAGGCACCGCTCCCAGGGCCTATTAAGGACAGGCCCAATAATGTTTTAAGGAAACAGGATCGGTGGTTGCTCCGGCTGCCACTTGTCATATTTCGTCATAATAGATTTGAAGCGAGGACTGCATAAAAACGCATCCAACCAGCTGATGACATGAGTGACTGGTTGGGCGCGAAACCACGCAATATCTATATGGGCAAACTGGCGGACAAAAGGCAAAATGGCCATGTCAGCAAGATGAGGCTGCTCTCCCCCGAGAAAGTCCTGCTTTGACAATATTTTATCCAACTTATTGATAAAACGCATGGCGCTGGCCCGTTCCTTTATCGGATCGACCTCTTCGCCCTTTCTTTTGAAACGCTCCGCATATTTGGCGCGATCCAGATGAGCTTTGAACGAACTGTCATTCTCGCTGATCAAAGCCATCGCTACCGGATCTTCTTGACCTCGCGCCAGCCAATTTTCAGAATCGTGCTGCCTCAGAACGTGCGCCATGATCTCAAGGCTTTCCTCCACTATTGTCTGGTCAGGCAGCACAAGCACCGGCACGGTTCCCTTGGGGGAGGCTTCCAGCAATTCAGCCGCCTTGTCGCGCAGGACAATCTCGCGCAACTCGCACGAAAAACCAGCTTCCTTTATAGCCAGACGCGCCCGCATGGCATAGGGGCAGCGGCGAAAAGAATATAAAATCGGCAGCGTTTCGCTCATGCTCAAATTACACCTGGTCTGCCTTGGCCTCCTTGCCTGTATAGCCAAATTCACGGTCATCATCGCGCAACAACACATAGGCTGCCGGAATGACAAGGACGGTTAACAAGGTCGAAGAGATGAGGCCGAACAGAAGCGAGATAGCCAACCCCTGAAAAATCGGGTCAGACAGGATCACCACCGCACCAATCATCGCCGCCACCGCCGTCAACAAGATGGGCTTGAAGCGAATGGCTCCGGCCTGCAACAAAATATCGCGCAGCGCACAATCCTCGCACTCTGAATGGCGAATAAAATCCACCAGCAGGATAGAGTTGCGCACAATGATACCGGCAAGAGCGATAAAGCCAATCATTGAAGTGGCGGTGAACGGCGCGCTGAAAATCCAATGGCCGAACATGATGCCAATGAGGGTCAGCGGCACCGGTAACAAGATCAGCAGGGGCAGTTTGAAGCTACCGAACTGCACAACCACGAGAAAATAGATGGCAATCAGCGCCACGATAAAAGCCGCCCCCATATCGCGGAAGGTCACATAGGTGACTTCCCATTCGCCATCCCACAAAAGCGTCGAAACACTCTCATCGACAGGCTGACCGGCATAGCGAATTTCTGGCTTGGGCAGATCTTTCCAGTCATGCTCATCAACGGCTTTGGCGACTTCCAACATGCCATAGATCGGCGCTTCATATTTTCCGGCCAGCTCGGCCAGCACCATTTCAGCATTGCGGCCATTATGGCGAAATACCGGATAGGAGGCTTTTTCCTTGCTTATCTTGACGACATCTCCGAGCTCAACAACCTTGCGTGATCCGGGCAGCGCATTGGCGGGGATGGGCGTTGACAAAGTACGGGCCGTCAGAGCCAGATCTTTATTGGGCATCTGCACAGCAATTTCGACGGGATGACGCCCTTCCCCTTTGTGCGAATAACCCACCGTCACGCCCTGCAAATAGGCTTCTACAGTGTTGTAGACATCAATTTCCTGCACATGGTGAAATTCCAGATTGTTCTGGTCAATCGACATACGCAAACGATCAGCAGGTATCCCAAAACTGTCGTCCGTATCAACAATAAACGGAATTTTTTCGAATATTCCCCGCAATTCGGTGGCCACAGCCCGACGGGTCCGGGCATCCGGCCCATAGATCTCGGCCAGCAAGGTGGCGATCACTGGCGGTCCGGGCGGCACTTCCACAACCTTCAATGAGGTATCCTTTGGCACGCTTAATGTGCTCAGCAACTTGCGTGCCTCAAGAGCGATATCGTGACTGGTGCGGTCGCGATGATGCTTGGCGGTCAGGTTGATCTGCAGATCGCCCATATGCGCCGCCTTGCGCAAATAATAATGACGCACCAGCCCATTGAAATTAAAGGGTGCTGCGGTCCCTGCATAGGTCTGAATGGAAACCAGTTCTGGAATATCCTTGAGCTTTTGCACCGCTGCTGCCAGTACTCGGTCCGTATCTTCGAGCGATGCACCCTCGGGCAAATCAACAATCACCTGAAACTCGGATTTGTTGTCAAATGGCAAAAGCTTGACGGTCACAGCGTGCGTATAAAACAGGCCTAGCGAGGCCACCGTCGTCACGCCAATAACAATCATAAAGATCCAGCTATTGACCCGGCCCTTCAGCAAGGGTTTGGCGACGCTGGCATACATGCGGCCCAGTGGCCCACCGGTTTCATCTTCTTCATGCGCCGGCGCATTGCCACCAAAGCGCATCATCAGCCACGGGGTGAGGATCATCGCTACAAAGAACGAAAAGATCATGGCCGCCGAGGCATTGGCCGGAATGGGGCTCATATAAGGCCCCATCAAGCCAGAAACAAACAGCATGGGCATCAAAGCCGCGACCACAGTCAGCGTGGCGATCACCGTTGGATTGCCAACCTCGGCAACCGCTTCAATGGCGGCTTGCTGACGCGTGCGATCATCATGCATGGCCCAGTGACGGGCAATATTCTCGATCACCACAATGGCGTCATCGACCAGAATACCAATGGAGAAAATCAGCGCAAACAAAGACACCCGGTTGATGGTAAAGCCCATCAGGTAAGAGGCGAACATGGTCAGTAAAATGGTTGTTGGAATGACCACCATGACAACCGAACCTTCGCGCCAGCCAATGACAAAGCCGACCAGAAGCACGATGGAAACGGTTGCCAATCCCAAATGGAACAGCAATTCATTGGCTTTTTCGTCCGCCGTCTCGCCATAATTACGCGTCACCGCCACTTCCACGTCAGCGGGAATAAGGCTCTTTTGCATGAGCTCGACCTGTTGCAATATTTCTTCGCCAATCAACACCGCATTGGCTCCAGCGCGTTTGGCAATGGCAATGGTCACGGCTGGGCGTCTGATGGCCTGGCGCGATTTGGCCTCCCCCTTATGTTGCCCGGCTCCCTCACTAAGCGCCTTCATGCCGTAATGCCAGACCTGATGGACCACCGGTGTTGCGCCAACAACGACCTTGGCGACATCACGCACGTAAACCGGCCGCCCATTGCGCGATGACAACAGCAACAGACCAATATCGGGAATGCCCTTCAGGGTCTGCCCGGCGGCAACTGACAAACTCCTGTTCTGCTGGCGAATGTGACCGGCCATAAAGGACCGGTTAGCGGCTTTGATCTTGGCCACCAGCTGATCAAGCGTAATGCCGTATAAAGACAAATGCTCTGGATCGGGCTCAACCCTGATCTGATCCTTGCGCCCACCGACCAGATAGGACAGGCCGACATTTGGCAGTTTGGAAATCTCGACCAGCAGTTCTTCGGCGATGTGAAAAAGATTATTGTCCGACCAGCGCTCGACAGCATGTGGCTTTGGCGTCAAGGTCAGGGCCACAATGGCCACATCATCAATACCACGCCCAACAATCAACGGTTCGGGGATGCCCACCGGAATGCGGGACATGTTGGCGCGGATTTTCTCATGCACGCGCAAAATGGCGTCATCAGCATTGGTGCCCACATAAAAACGGGCGGTCACCGTAACACGATCATCGACGGTACTCGAATAGACATGCTCAACGCCCTGAATGGCCTTGATGATGGTCTCCAGCGGCTCGGTCACCAGCTTGACGCCATCAATAGCTTTGAGGCCATCGGTCTGCACATGAATATCGACCAGCGGCACAGAAATCTGCGGCTCTTCCTCACGCGGCAGCGATTGCAAGGCTACTAAGCCGATAATCAGGGAAGCAAACAGCAAAAGCGGTGTCAGGGGGCTGTCAATAAAGGCTTTGGTCAGACTGCCGGACAGGCCGAGCTTTATTTCATTTTTCATTTTGCGCCCCTCAAGGTCTTAAACTCTTAGATGGTTTGGAACTGTCGTGACTTATGGCCTGACCGCTTGATCATGGCCTGACCACAAAGTCACCGGATCTCAGACCCGCCAGCACTTCAACGCCGCCTTTGCCTTTGCCCAGCAAAACCGGTTCGCCAAGCTGCACGACAATTTCGAGGGGCTTTTCACGCTTTTGATCAAGCAGGACATAATCCAGTCCGTAGCGCCTGAAACTGTACCCTTTTGGAATAACAATGGCGCGGCGCTTGTCGGCAGCGATACGAACCTGCGCCCGTTCGCCGACAAAATAATCGCCAAGGCTGGCGATTTCCACATCGGCAACAACGCGGCCATTCTGCAGCTCTGGATAGACCTGCGAAATGATGCCAACACCCACGGCCTTTTCAACCGGGTCCAGCCCCCGCGCCCCGACCATTACCTGCTCGCCTTTTTTGATGAAACGGGCATGGCGCTCGGGGAGTTCAAGACGCAGAATATACTGATTGGCAGCAATGGTGGCGAGGCTCTCTCCAGCCAGTATCACCGACCCCTTGGTGACATGGACTTTAAGGACACGGCCATTGGCCGGGGCCAGCACCTTGCCTTGCCGAACCTGCTCCACCAGCACCGAACGTTCGGCTTTGGCCGACTTTAGATCACTATTGGCCACGTCATAAGCTGCTTGCAATTCTGCAAGTTTGGAAGAGGCTATGACGCCGCGCCTTTTCAGACTGCGTCCACGCTTCAAGTCTCCCCGCGCCTTCGTCCAGCGTGCACTGGCAGACTTTATGCGGGCGTCAAGAGAGACCATCTGCAGTTTGAGCTTGTCATCAACAATTGTACCAATCTGCTGGCCGACCTTGACTTGCGAACCCTCATCAATTTTCAAATCAACAATTGTACCTGAGAGCCGGGCGCGCGCTTCGGCCTTGTCCGTGCTGCGCACGGTGGCAAAGACGGCCTTGTCATCAATAATGGTCTGAATAACCACCGGCACAGAGTCCCGTTTGACTGCCACAACCTGATCCATGGCACCAATAGCTTCATCAGCCTGCACGTCTGCCTGTCCAAGGGTCATGACAAAGGCCAGCGCCATCGTTGCAAACAATCCCCCGAATGTTTCTGCCGCCAGCCCGCTTTGGCCGGGCCTCACTGCTTTGCCGGGTCTTGTTGTCCCGTTCAAATTTTTCACGGTTCGCATCCTTCCCTGTTCGGATCATTTGCTCAACCTGGCCCTGTTGCACCAGACAAACTCAAATAAATAGAGGTTTAATTCCCACCATACGGATCACCCCTGAACGATAATGTTCAGAGGCTTAGGACCCCCGCAAAAATACAGCGCTATCCAAAGCACTTATTTCTGCAGCCGTCCTTACTCACTCATATTCATACAAGATCATATTCATACATTCGAATATTAGAACAACTCATATAGACAGGATATTTTCCCTGTCAAGCTCATGCGCCTGCGACAAATGAAGCTGTATTTTCCAACCCGACACAAGAAGTTCATTGATCTTCTTCTTGCTGCTTGTGAAAAAAACATTATCGAAACAGTTGTTTTTGATTTATAGGCATCCCTTGATCAGATCACAAGGAACGAATATTGGAGAAAATATGGCCGCCCATGGTTCACGCAAGGTAATATTCGCCGCTCTTGCCGGTAATTCACTGATCGCCATCATAAAATTCATGGCCGCCGCCTATACAGGCTCCAGCGCCATGCTTTCAGAAGCCATTCACTCTGTTGTGGATACCGGCAATCAAGGTCTGTTGCTCTATGGCATGAAGCGCGCCAAACGCCCCGCCGATGAGCAGCACCCCTTTGGCTATGGCATGGAAATCTATTTCTGGAGTTTTATCGTCGCCATCATGGTTTTTGCCGTGGGGGCCGGTATCTCCTTTTATGAAGGGTTCCACAAAGTGCTGCACCCGCAGCCCATCAGCAATCCGATGATCAACTATATCGTGCTCGGTCTGGCGATGATTTTTGAAGGCGGCGCTCTTTATATCGCCTATAAGGAATTTGGCAAAGTGCGCGGCAATTTTGGCCTGTTTGAAGCGGTGCGGCGCTCCAAAGACCCGACCTTGTTCACGGTTTTGTTTGAAGATACCGCCGCCATGCTGGGGTTGATGGTGGCCTTTATCGGTATTTTCATCGCCCATAGCTTTAACATCCCCTGGGTTGACGGGGCCACATCTTTGGTAATCGCCGCCATCCTCGCTGGAACCGCCATTCTTCTGGCCGTGGAAACCAAAGGACTGTTGATTGGTGAAGCTGCCAGCCCCGATGTCGTAAAAGGCATATGCAAGCTCACCAAAAACCATGAAGAGATTGGCAACGTCAATGAAATGCGCACCATGCATCTGGGGCCTGAAGATATATTACTGGCGCTCAGCGTTGATTTTATCGACAACCTGCCCTCTGAAAAAGTAGAGGCCATCATTTTCGAACTGGAAAAAGAAATCAAAGGCCAATATCCAGAAATCCGCCGTCTGTTCATCGAGGTGCAGGACCGCTTCCATCACGATCAATCAGCGCAAGCAGAAGAGTTACGCGAAAAAGGTGAGGGTGATAAAAAAGCATAAACGCTTATGGGCGATTATGAGCGGGGCACAAGAAAAAACCGGGCGGTAGGAGCGCCCGGTTTTTTTGCACAATGTGCTGCTGTGCGTGCTGGTCAGTCTCTGCGTTGCAGGACTGCATGTTGCGTAGGAGACAACATGTTGTGTGAACAAGTGGATTGCAATCGCCATGCCAGTTGGTAAGTTTTCATTAGGGTTTGCAGTTCGGACATTTTCGGAAGGTCTTTTCCGCCTCGTCAAAACGCTCAAGGATATGCGTCCCGCTCCAGCGTCCATAGCGCCACGACAGATAAAACGGATGATGTTCATCACGCAAATCAGGAGCCGGGTCGAGCCCTTGCGAGCCCCACGGATGACAGCGCAACAGGCGTGAAAGCCCCAGCCAGCCACCTTTCCAGCCGCCGTTAAGCTCGATTGCGTCAGCAGCGTATTGCGAACAGCTCGGGATATGGCGGCACACGCCGGGCAGGAACGGCGAAATCATATAGCGATAGATGAGGATCGGCAGCAACAGCGCGCTCTTCACACCTCGTTTCGCCATTTGCGCAAGAAAACTCATTTACAGGGCTCACCCTTCTTGTTGGTGAAGTGGATCGTGCGGTTTTCGATCTGTGCCATCAGATCAATATCGGGATAGCTTGCCGTCTCATTTTGAGCCCGTGTGCCGATTAACGTAGCGTTTGTCTTGTTTTCAACCTTGTCAGACATTTTCATCTTTCTTGCTGTCCAGAGCCAACTCCATCGCTTCCAACACAGCATCAAAGGCGATCAGCACCGTGCTATAGCGCGATTTATAGTTGCGCACCGGCACCAGAAGCGCAAAATCCGCCCATTTTCCCACCGGCGGTTCCCCCCCCTCTTCCAACATGACCCGCACGGTTTCGCGTGTCTGCCTGATCTCAGAGCGGGTCGCGCCCATAATATGGTGCCCCAGAATAGAAGCCGAAGCCTGACCGACCAGACAGGCCTTGACCTGTTGCGAAAAGTCGCAGACCTGGCCATTGCTGATGTTCAACCAGACACTTATCTTTGATCCGCACAGTCTGGCATGAGCCACGCCCTGCCCCTGCGCGTCCGGCAAAGTGCCTATATGAGGGATCCTGGCGGCAAAAGACATGATCTCACTTGTATAAAGTTCTTTCATTACTCCCCCCTCATTTGCTATAGGTTCTTCTTCTTGTGCTCAGGAACCATTGAGCTAAACGGGACGTTATATATATATTAGACAAGCTTCATACTTGCAGCCTAATCCTGACCAATATATAGGGGTATGGGAAAGCCAGCAACAGGTTGGCGAAGATCGTGTGAGTATTATAAACCGTCCAGGGGATATTGAAAAGCCCTCAAAGGCGGTAGGCCGCGCCAGACAGCTGGTCCGATTGGCTTTGCAGCCAGACAAATATATGCCTCTGAAGTCCCTCATCTGGAAGGACTGAACTCAGAGAACCAAACTATGTGAAGGTGAGATAAGGTGACGATGGACGCACTCGCGAATAAAAAGCTGAAAAAACACAAACCAGACCACAAAATTGATCGCCCATCGCGCGATGAAGCCGAAGAGGCCGTGCGTACACTCATTCGCTGGGCCGGAGACGACCCCAAACGTAGCGGGCTGATCGATACGCCAAAGCGCGTCGTCAATTCCTATAATGATTTCTTCACGGGCTATGGAAAAGATCCAGTGAAGGCTTTGTCGCGCACCTTTGATGAAGATAGTGGCTATGATGATATTGTCATGCTGCGCGATATTGACATCAATTCTCATTGCGAACATCACATGATCCCCTTCCTTGGCAAGGCTCATGTCGCCTATTTCCCTACAGGCACCGTGGTGGGCATCTCCAAGCTGGCCCGCGTTGTCGAAATTTATGCGCGGCGTTTACAGACCCAGGAAACCATGACCGCTCAGATCACCGGGGCTATCGATGAAGCTTTGCAGCCCAAAGGCGTTGCCGTGATGATTGAAGCCGTGCATCAGTGCATGTCTCTGCGCGGCGTGCAAAAGCCCAATGTCTCGACGATCACCACCAAATTTACCGGTGTTTTCAAAACCGACACGCATCTGCAAGACCGCTTCATGCGCCTGATACAGGATGTCAAATAAGCTGAATAATGGATAAGATACTTTCTGGTTTTGCTGTCATAAACATAATTATTGATATAAATCAGTGTCATCCCAGCGGAGGCTGGGATCCATACGCGAAGAACATGAGAACCAGGCAATGACATTCATTCAATTTTGAACCACGCCAGCCCATAGCTCCCCTCCTTCGAGGGGAGGACACCGTAATATCCCTGAAAATCAATGGTATATATTTTCCATATCCATAATTAGGGTTAACGAGAAGCCTGTAAAGGCCTTTGAAAAAAGAGAACCTCATGAGCACGCCCGTCTTTGCGCCTCCCGGTGACAAGCACGAACTGGAAACCGGGGTGCTGTTTTCGCCCCGCTTTGACAAGGACGGGTTGCTGCCAGCCATCGCCACCGACGCCCGCACCAATGATGTGCTGATGATGGCCTGGATGAATGAGCAGGCGCTGGCCCTCACCATCGAGACCGGCATCGCCCATTATTGGAGCCGCTCACGAAACCAGCTTTGGAAAAAGGGCGAAACCAGCGGCAACACCCAGAAAATTATTGAGCTGCGCACCGATTGCGATCAGGACGTACTCTTGATGAAGGTCGAGCCCCAGGGCATTGGTGCGGCCTGTCATATGGGCTATAAAAGCTGTTTTTTCCGTATCCTTCCCACTGGCAAAACCCCAGATGACAAGCTTGAACTTGAAATGTGCGAAGACGCCCCTATGTTCGATCCCAAAGAGGTCTACGGCAAAAAATAGCCCAATTTGTCAGCACTCTGCCCAATTAGCCTCCATTCAAGCGATTAACAATGACGATTGATCCTCTCCACGAACCGTGGTCTGCGACCATAAAGAGCTGTACTTTTCCTGAAAATTAAGATTTATGACTATTTTATAACAAGATGCACCGGTTGGCCTTCTAAGCCTTCCGTCCCATTTGCTGCCAGACGCTATTTTGACCGATACAAGCCGGTATGAAGGAAAGCCTCATGGAACTCAAAAACATCGACAGCATTGAAAAAGGCACCAGCATTAACCGCAAGGAGCTCTTCCGACTGGGGACCGCTTTGCTGTTTATCGTGCTCATCATGTTGTTTGCGCTCACGCGTATGGAAACCGGTTCAGGTAACATGCTGCTGGTCATCGCCGCGATGATTGGCGGCTATATGGCGTTAAATATCGGTGCCAATGATGTCGCCAACAATGTCGGCCCGGCCGTTGGCTCAAATGCCATCACCATGACCGGCGCTATTGTCATTGCGGCAGTATGTGAAGCGAGTGGCGCTTTGCTGGCCGGGGGTGAAGTGGTGAGCACCATCAAAAAGGGCATTATTGACCCCTCAATGATTGCCGATGCCGACACATTCATCTGGCTGATGATGGCCGCCCTGCTGGCTGCGGCCATCTGGCTCAATCTCGCGACCATTATGGGCGCGCCGGTCTCCACCACCCATGCCATTGTTGGTGGTGTGCTCGGCGCCGGCATTGCCGCTGGCGGCTGGGACATTGCCAACTGGACCAAAATGAGCCAGATCGCTGCCAGCTGGGTGATTTCTCCCGTGCTTGGCGGCATCATCGCCGCCGGTCTGCTCTATGCCATAAAACGCTTGATCATCTACCGACGTGACATGCGTCGCGCGGCGCGTAAATGGGTGCCCTATCTGATCTCACTAATGGCTTGGGCCTTTGCCACCTATCTGGTTTTGAAAGGGTTAAAAAAACTCTGGAAATTCGATTTTCTGTCCGCCTCGCTGATCGGTCTGGTCATTGCAGTCGCCACCTATTTTGTTGTCCGGCCCATGGTCGACAAAGCCGCCAGCAAAATCAAGAACACCCGCGAAGACATCAATAATCTGTTTATCATCCCGCTGATTTTTGCCGCCGCCATGCTGAGTTTTGCGCACGGCGCCAATGATGTGGCCAATGCGGTTGGCCCGCTGGCGGCCATTAATGACGCCATATTTCATCATGAAGTCGCAAGCAAAGCGCCCATTCCCTTATGGGTGATGATGGTCGGGGCCATTGGCATATCTGTGGGTCTGGCGCTCTATGGCCCAAAACTCATAAAAACCGTGGGCAGTGAAATCACCGAGCTCAATAAAATCCGCGCTTTTTGCGTGGCCATGGCGGCCTCCTTCACGGTCATTATCGCTTCGCAAGTCGGTCTGCCGGTCAGCTCAACCCACATCGCCGTTGGCGGTATTTTCGGCGTTGGCTTCCTGCGTGAATATCTTGAAGCCAATCATGCGCGCATGATCGATGATATTGTCGAACATCATCAAGATGACGAACCCGAAGTGGTAGAAGCCTTTTTGAATGAGTTCGAGGCCGCAAACATCACCGAAAAAGGCATCATGCTGAAACAGCTCAAACAGAAAAAAGGCCCACATCT
>JAKIUO010000288.1 GCA_021647535.1 Hyphomicrobiaceae bacterium | reverse complement strand
TCCTTGCCGACATAGCCGATCATCGCCATCGATGTGTTGGCCGAGGACAGGCTGATCAGGGCTTCGAGATTTTTGTTGGACTTCAAGAGCTGTTCGACTTCCGAATACTGGACGAGCTGCTGGGTCATCTCATTGGTATCAAGCGGCTTGGTAGGATCCTGATTTTGCAGCTGCGTCGTCAGCAGGGATAAAAACGTATCAAAATTGTCAGTGACCGAAGTCTGACCAGTGACGGAAGATTTACTGCCGCTCTCTATTGTCGCTTTGGCATTGGTGATGGCGGCGCTGATATCGACCATTATATTGTCCTTTGTTTATAAGTTTTCGTCGGGCTTGCAGGCGATTAGAGCGTTTCCGGGTTGATATGAATTAGAACTGGCGGAACAGTTTTGTTTGGATTTCCAGTCACAGAAAGCCGAGCAAAAATGCCCGTCAAAATGATGCAGATCAAACTGGAAGCGCTCTAAATGCTGATGTCCAGACCAGAAGAGATATTGAGGGTCTGCTCTCTTAGAGGGGCGGAGGCTTCAATTTCTTCGTTTGAGGGGGGGCTGGACTGGGGTTGCTCCTCTTCATTTTCATTATCGGCCTGCTGCCTTGATTGATTGTCTTCTTTCAGGGAAAAGCTCAGGGAACCATTGCGGCTGTCGAGCCCGGCATTGGCCAGAGCACGCTCCAGAGCGCGGCTGTCCTGACGCAACAGATCAAGTGTCTCTGGTTTTTCAACGGCCATATGGGTGAGGGTCGAACCATCAGCGCCAATTTCCATTTTGATGTCAATGCGCCCGAGTTCTGGCGGATCGAGACGAATATTGAATTGCTGATGGCCAGCGCGGGCCTGCGCGGCGATGTGAACCGCCATATTGTTAAGCGGCACCTGAGGCGGGGGCTGATTGAACGGGCTGGTGGCGGTCGGGACTGTGAGGGCTGGTGCGCCACCAAGAGGCGTTGTTAGCGGTGCGCTTGCAGCGCTGAGCCGACTGGTGTCAGTGGCGAAATTATCAAGCGGAGCAAAGCGCAGTCTGGCATCTTGAACAGGCTTGAGGTTATCCATCAGGGCCGGAGCGTTTTCTCCCCTACGGTCTGAAGGGTTGCGTGCGCCGCCTGACGTGTCTTGTTGTATGGCGGCGTTCGCGGTGTTGCTTTGTGGTGAGGCCAGTTCAACAGCTTCTGTAGGTTGTGGCTTTGCGCCAGCATTTGCCGCAAGTGATCTGTCAGCCAGTCCGTTAGCCAACGCAAAGGCAGCTGTATCAGCTACAGGTTTGGCAGGTTCCATCGCTATAGCAGCGGTGCTTTGACGAACCTCATTGAGATTTGGAACGGGTGCGCTCACGCCGCTTGCTTCTGCAGTGAACTGATTGTCCTGAAATGCTGGTGCAAGACCAGGGTTTGCAAGCGGCTGGTTTGCACCAGTTAGGTTGAGGCGAGTGTTTTGCGGGTTTTCATTGGCGGGCGTGAGCGGGGTCCCAAGGGTTGGCAGGGTCCCTTGCGAAGCGGCGAGATTGTTGGCGAAGGGAGAGCTGTTTGTTGCCTTTTTCGCAAGGTCAGCTGCAAGTAAGGGGCTTGCTCCTTCGGCCAAAGGCGGCACGGGGGCAAAGACTGGTGCAGATCTGTCAGGGGCGGTGGGCTGTGTTTCGGCATTTGCCTGAGCATTTTTCTGAGCATTTTTCTGGGCATCAGTACTGGCAAGGGCGGCCAGAATAAAGTCGGAGGTCAGTTGAGGAACAGTCGGCACTGCATTTTGCTCGGCCAGCGCCATGTCGGTGGGCTGCGGGTCGACAGATGAAAGCTCATCAACAAGCTCGGTGCCTGTTTTGGCCTTGTTGGCCTCAAATTCCGCGCTTTCTTCAAGCCGTTGCGCAAAGGAGGGACGATCATTGCCCGTGTCTGCGGGCGTAACAAAAGCCCTGTTTGCTTGTGAAAGGGCCGGACCGTTAAGTTGAGTTGTGGCGTACGTCATGAATTTTTTACAGCCCCCCTTGCGAGTACAACTGACCCTTGCTGAATTAACCATACCGCGTTCTGCTGTTTGGAATGCAAGACGAGGGCCAGTTACGAGCGGCTTCAATCCGCCCTGAATATGGGCTTTTGTGCCGGGTCGTGCGCCTGTTTGCTGCCTTGCAGGTCTTGTGCTGGGAAGATTTTTCCCACTAGATGGCCATATCTGCCGGGGGTTGGTGGGAAGAGGTTTCCATTTGTGCCAATCGCTCTTATATTCGACCCCATGAACCAGATTGAACTTCAAAATAAAATTGATGACGAGCTTGCGGCTGCACTTGAAAAGGCGCGCGCCGCTCTTTTCCTGCCCGAACCGGCGCGAGAGCAGCGCGTCGTCGTTGCCATGTCCGGCGGTGTCGATAGTTCGGTGACGGCCGTCTTGCTGAAATATTGGGGCTATGATGTCGTTGGCCTGACCATGCAGCTTTACGATCACGGCGAAGCCATCACCAAGCCGGGGGCCTGTTGCGCCGGGGTCGATATTCGCGATGCACGTGCTGTTTGTGACAAATACGCCATCCCGCATTATGTGCTCGATTATGAAAGCCGTTTTTCAAATACGGTCATGGAGCAGTTTGCCGATAGTTATCTGAAGGGGGAAACGCCGATCCCCTGTATTTTGTGCAATCAGGAAATCAAGTTCCGTGATCTGCTGGCGTCGGCGCGTGATCTGGGGGGGGAGGTCATGGCGAGGGGGCATGATATCCAA
>JAKIUO010000061.1 GCA_021647535.1 Hyphomicrobiaceae bacterium | reverse complement strand
ATGTTCCCGTCCAGCGGCGTCTTTTGACCGAAACCATCAAACGGTTCGGCTATAAAACCAAGGCTGCTGCCAGCGGCGATGAGGCCCTTTCCATTCTTGAAAGCAGCGCCGGTGATAACATCTCAATTTTGCTATTAGAGCTCGTCATGCCCGAAATGGATGGCATGGAAGTGCTTGAACGCCTGCGCCAAAGCGCCAATCAGCCTCCTGTTATTGTGCAGACTGCGCATGGTTCGATGGAAACCGCCATCAAAGCCATGCAGGCCGGTGCCGCTGATTTTGTCATCAAGCCAGTGAGCCCGGAACGCCTTGAAGTGTCGCTCAAAAACGCCCTTAAAATAGATCTGCTGGAAGTTGAAATCAAGCGCATCAAACGCAAGACCACTGGTCAGATGACGTTTAGCGACCTCATCATCAAAAGTTCCAACATGGATCGCATTGTTGATCTGGGCAAGCGCGCCGCCGGGTCTAATATCCCCGTTTTGATCGAAGGTGAAAGCGGCGTTGGCAAGGAAATGATTGCGCGTGCCATTCAGGGCGAGTCTGAGCGCGCCGGCAAACCTTTCGTCACGGTCAATTGCGGGGCCATCCCCGAAAACCTCGTCGAAAGCATCCTGTTTGGCCATGAGAAAGGGGCCTTCACCGGTGCCGTTGCCAAGCGCGACGGCAAGTTTGTCGAAGCCCATGGTGGCACGCTTTTTCTCGACGAAGTCGGCGAATTGCCGCTTGAGGCCCAGGTCAAATTGTTGCGCGCCCTGCAAGAAGGCGAGGTTGATCCGGTTGGTGCCAAGCGCCCCGTCAAGGTCGATATTCGCATCATCTCAGCCACCAATCAGGACATGATCAAGCAGGTGCAGGACGGCAAGTTCCGTGAAGACCTTTATTATCGCTTAAATGTCTTTCCCGTAATGATCCCGCCTTTGCGCGAACGGGTCAAAGACATTCCTGATCTGGTGCGCCACTTCATCTCGCGCTTTGCGCTGGAAGAAGGCAAGAAAATCGATGGCATCAGCGCACAGGCCATGGAGCTTTTGCAGCGCTATCCCTGGCCGGGCAATGTGCGCCAGATGGAAAACGCCATTTTCCGCGCTGTGGTGCTGGCCGATCAGCCCGAACTTGGTATTAACGAGTTCCCGCAGATCGCCGCCCATGTGGAAGGCTTTGAGGCGCAAGTGCCCCCTGCCCCCAAAGCGGTTGACGCGCGCCCTGTCTATGAGGGCCCGGCAATGATTGGCGAAGAAAGCCGCGCTCCCAACACCATAAATATGGCGCGGGGCGCAAGCGATAGGGGTGACAAGGACCAGATCGGCATTCCCATCCTCACTGATAGTGGTGATGTGCGTCCTCTTGATGAGGTCGAGGCCGACATGATCCGACTGGCGCTGGGGCGCTATCATGGCCGCATGACGGAGATCGCCAAGAAGCTCGGCATAGGGCGCTCGACGCTCTATCGCAAAATGCGCGAATTTGGCCTGGAGGCCAATGCCTAAGCTAAAAATGCGCTAAAGAAGGTTCGGTCTATACTGACGAACTTTCGTGCAAGGGATGTTCTTACTGCAAGCAACCGTCAGACCTGTGTTCATTGGGCATCATTAGCCCTTTAAATGCGACAATATGTGTCAAAATCGTGTTAATATGGCGATTTAAACGCTAATCTTTGAGTTGAGACTTTTGCAAGCAACGTAGAATACCCATATGAGGCAGTATATAAGGGTAGTAAAAGGGTAGTAAGTATGACAATCAAAACGCGGGGACCAGCGTTTGTTTCAGGAGTTGCTCTCCTGACTTGTCTGTGGATCGGAACGATCGGCACCAGTTCAGTGCTGGCGTTTGCGCCAGGCGAAGAAGCAATCGCATCATTTTCAACTAAAAACCAAATCTCGGAACAGCTGCGCACCAGCCTTTCGAAAAAATTTCGCAAGCGCAACAGATCTGTGCGCAATCGTGGCGATCTGGCCGCTTTTTATTCAGAGCGCGACTATACACCAGTCTGGGTGACCGATGGCCGACTGAATATGCGCGCCCGCAAGGTCAGACAAGAGCTTGGCAATGCCCATGAATTTGGCCTCAACCCTGATGATTACAAGCTGTCATTCCTGACAGACGATAATGCCTCGCGCATTGAAGAGCTCGCCCATGCCGAGTTGATGCTGACCCAGGCGGCCCTTACCTATATTCGCCACGCCAATGGTTTGCGCTTTGATCAAAGCAAACTCAGTCGTTTTCTGGATCGCAAAGCCAAGCCAATTGATGCGACCGACAGGCTCTCTGCTTTGGCGAAAACAGATGATCCAGTCTTTTATCTACGTGCCCAGCACCCACAAAACCCACAGTTCAAAGCTCTGATGAGTGCCCTTGCCAAAACCAGGGTCAACACACAAGAACCAGCTGAACGCATTCGCATTCCCCGTGGTCCCGTGCTCAAGCCCGGTATGAAGCTGGCACAGATTGCTCTTGTGCGCCGCCGTCTTGGTGTCCCCGTCCTCAATGATCTGATTGACGATCGTGTCTATGGCAGCCGGCTGGAAGAGGCTGTGAGGACTTTCCAGAAATCGGCTGGTCTCAAGCCTGATGGCGTGATTGGTCTTAAAACCCGCTTCGCCCTGAATGCGCCCAAGCAGAACCGTTACAAGCAGATCGTTGCCAATATGGAACGCTGGCGCTGGATGCCGCGCGATCTTGGTGCCACTCATATCCGGGTCAATATTCCCGAATATAAAGTACGGGTCACCCAGAACAATGCGATCATCCATGAAGAACGCGTGATTGTTGGCAAGCCAATCAACAAAACACCGGTGTTTTCCGACACGATGGAAACCGTTGTTTTCAACCCTTATTGGAACGTTCCCCAGTCGATCATCTGGAACGAGATGCATGGCCGTATCCCGGCTGGATATGAAGGCGGTGTTCGCAATGGTCGCATGTGGATCAGGCAATTGCCCGGCCCCAAAAATGCCCTTGGCCGCGTCAAATTCCTGTTTCCCAACAAGCACGCGGTCTATCTGCATGACACACCATCAAAGCCCTTGTTCAACAAAACCAGACGGGCCTTTTCTCATGGCTGCATGAGGGTACGTGATCCTCGTCGTATGGCTGAAGTTGTGCTCGGCATGAGCGGCTGGTCAAATCGCAAAGTCTCCAGCTCGTGGAACTCATCAAACAGGCAGGAAGTGGCCTTGAAGACCAAAATACCGGTCCATGTCACCTATTTCACCCTCTGGGCGGACGAAGACGGCAATTTGCAAAGTTTTCAGGATGTCTATGGCCATGACAACCGCATTTATGCGGCTGTGACCAGGGGCGTCGACTATGCCAATGCGCGCTTTCCAGAGGTTCGCGAGAAAAAAGTCGACCCCTATGCACGTACAGCAGGGATTGATAATTATCGAAGCAATCAACGCACAAATGACTGGTGGTTCCCTGATGTGAATAATAATTCCTACTGGAGTGGGCGCAACACCAGAACACGCCAAAACCGCCGCGTCCGGGTCTATCGCAATCGCCAAAGGCGCAAACAGGCCTCTTTTGATAATTTCTTTGGACTGTTCTAGCCCCTGGTGCCTATCATAAAACGACCAAAGGCTGAAGCCTGAGACATATAAAACACAGTTTAAGACGGGAAAGAAAATGGCCTCTTTCCCGTCTTTGTTTTGCCTAGAATCCCCGAAATAGTAACCCTGTAGAATGGTTCTCGACGTTAACACTCTGCTAACCAAAAGATCGACAGAAGGTCGTAAACACAGCGTATTTTTGGTAAATATAGGTGGTAAGTTTCGAGTGATTAAACCGCCTGACATAGCTCACTTTTGAGGTTGGCCCTCTTTCAATAGAAAAACAGGCGGACGAAAAAAAGAGCATCGGCTTTTGTTGGCATCAGTGATGATCCCTGTTGGTGGAGAGTTTAAAGGTTTTAAAATGTTTTTCTGGTCTCGTTTGCGTGGAAGTAAGCCAGCTGTCGCTCTGGCATTTGTGGGCGTGCTGAGCCTTTTGGCCGCCAGCCTTATATCACAACCCAAAAGAGCTGATGCGGCCCGCGATGAGCGCACCGTCACTCTTTATGAAATCCATTTGCGAGAAACGACCACCCTCACCTTTAAACGTGATGGAAAATTTATCCCCTCCGCGCTCAAAAAATTCAACCACGCCATGCGCGACTGGCGTACCGGCGTCGTCACCAGAATGGACCCCAACCTGCTTAATCTGGTCTGGCAGTTACACAAGGATGTGGGTGCCAACGGGCCTGTTCACGTGATCTCGGGCCATCGCTCAGCTAAAACCAATAGCCGCCTGCGTCGTCGCGGCGGCGGACAGGCCAAAAAGAGCCAGCATGTGCGGGGCCGCGCCATGGACATCCATTTCCCCGGTATTTCCATGAGCAAAGTGCGCAAAGCCGCCTTTAAACATGAAGTCGGCGGCGTTGGTTATTACCCGACTTCCGCCCTGCCCTTTGTCCATGTCGATACCGCCCGGGTGCGCTCCTGGCCGCGCATGTCCCGTTCGCAGCTGGCCATGATCTTTCCCTATGGCCGCACCAAACATCTCTCGACCAGCGGTCGTCTCACCCTGCGTGATCAAAAACGCGCCCGAGTACGTATCGCCGCCCTCTCTCGAAAAAAAGCCAATCGCGCCCGTATTCTCGTCGCCCGCAATTCAACACCCCCGCAAGAGCGTCGTAACAGCTTCCAGACCCCAACGAACAGGCAAGCCTCTGTCACAACAGTCGTCGCAGCTCTTGCCAATCAACCTGTCGACAGCCCTCCCCTCGAAGTGCCCGGCCTGTCCCGGCACGCTCGGCAATTATGGGTCAATCAGGCTGGCAATACATCAATGCCCAAAGTGCAAGCTCCACAAAGACAACAGCAGGTCCCCGTCACCAGACCCATGCTGGTCGCCCTTAATACTCCCGCTGCCCCTCGCCCCGTTTTGGGCAGGATACCAGCCCAAAACAGCCTTGACCGCAATTGGAGAAAAGTCCACAAACGCATACAGCTGGCCTCCCTCACGCCGCAAACTTCGCAGCCTGTACGCCCGCAATCGCCAACCGCAACCTCAAAATTATGGGTAGATGGTGCCGGTTTTCGCGCCACATGGCTGCAAAGTGATCGCACGGTCACAAAAAGAGAACGTGCCGCCTTGCCAGCAACACAACGTCAGCAACCTCTTGAAAGAGCACCAAACCGCCTGAAACGCACAACAACCTGGCAACGGACAGCTCGACAGGACACGAGTGCCAACCGCTATCAGGCCGAGCGTGTGGCCTATGCGCCCTCCTATGACAAGGAGCACCCGGATGAGCTGGCTTACCGACCTTTCAAAATCCTGCCGCTGATGAGCACCAAACCCGTAGCTCTCAACAAGACATTGGTGGCGATGATCGAGCCACGCTATGATCGCATTTTTGAAGTCATTGCTTCAAGCGAGAACCTGCACATGCAGTTCCGCCCTTCAACGAGTGATGCCGCCGCCATGTGGAACAGCCAGTTCAAAGGCAAGGCCATCATCAATATCCGCAATCAGGCGCTGAACAGAGCACAGCCCACCAGCCCAACAAGACTGGCTTTGCGCTAAATTGAAAAGCGGCTTGCCCCCTTCTGGTTTATATTTCCAAAAGGGTGGTGCTGAGAAGCCTACCAGAGCCATTCAATTCTCAACGTTTTGCTTTGCAAACGGGCTGCCGCCGATTATTGGCTTTCTGGCCCGCTTGGGGAACGAGTTCCCCAAACCTCTTACTTTTTTACTTTCAAATAAAAAAACGGGAGGTCTGGAGGGTATCCCTCCAGCGGGGTCCAGCGCTCAAATAGCGTAGCGGTAGCGCTAAATATAAAAGAGCTGGCCCCGTCGCGAAGCGAGCCTTAGAGCGCCTCTTCCTATTCTTCCGGGTCAGCCATGCCAAGCGCGTGCAAATAGGTGGCCAGAACGGCTTCTTCTTCCATACGCTCATGGTCGTCCTGTTTGCGCATACGTATGATGACGCGCAAGGCTTTGACGTCAAAGCCGTTGCCTTTGGCCTCGGAATAGATCTCTTTGATATCAGCCGACAGGTTGGTTTTTTCTTCTTCCAGATTTTCAATACGCTCGATGATTGAGCGCAACTGGTCGGCGGTGGTGTTAGCGGGGGCGGCATCGTTCATGGTTCATCACTCCTGTTTGAGCTTGTGTTTATACATGGCCCAAGGATAATTGGCGTATGGTTAAATACAAGTGAACCAGCGAGGTTATCCACCAATGGTGGATATTGTGGATTATTTTCTGATGACGCCAAGCACGGCGGCCAGGTCTGAATCTGCCAATATACGGCTGAGAATATCGGCGAGCCGACCGGCCCATTCTTTCTGGCCGTCCGCATCCCTGATCTGGTCCTGGCGGATTTCAACCAATGCATGGGCCAACCCGCGCGCAGTGCCATGCTGATGCATGGTGTCGCCAAACAGGTCCCCGGAATAGGGTTCGTTATCACCGATATTAAAGTCGGTTTCCTTGCGCAAACAATCCAGTAACGGCTTCACCAGACGCTCATCATGGTCCCACAAAATCGCCCCTTCCCAGGGCCGCAACGTCCCATGCCACTCCTGCGTAAAGCTGTGAATGGAAACGAGTGCCGGGGGATGGCCGGCGCGAATACACTCTTCCAGCACCTGATCAATAGCCTGATGATAGGGCTGGTAATAGCCTTTAAGTCTTTGTTCTCGCTCACTTTTCGATATTAGCGCATTGCCCGGAATAACCGCCCCGTCGGACAATTGCATAATGAGTGTAGGGTCATCCATGGCGCGGTTTGGATCAATCAACAAGCGTGAAAAATTCGACAAAACAGCTGGCACACCAAGCAAAGCACTCATCTGGCGCGTCACCTGCGCCGCGCCAATATCATAAGCAATATGGCGCTCGAACTCACGAGAAGACAGACCAAGCATCGCATATTTGGCGGGCAGGTAATTACTGGCATGGTCGCAGATCAGCACCAGCCCCTTGTCCAGCGCACCCGGCAACAGCTCAAATGATGGCTCAACCTCGCACGGGGCTGCCCTTTGTGTGACAGGCAATGGCGCGTCTCGTTCCAGAAAATCATCACTCATGTCTTATTATTACTCACTCCTTACAATCCATATCACATTATACTGCCCTGCAAGCCACTAACAAAGTCTTGCCACTGCTCCCCCCTTTCTCAAAAGGTCCTGGGAGCTGTTGAGCATAAGAGGCATTTACAATCCAAAAAGACCAATAGAACTGGTGAGAGGTTTTCAGTTGGATTTGCAGGCTTCGGCAGGTCGTAAAACAGCTTTTTTCTGACAGACCTGCTCCAGAAAAAATACGCCTATTGATTGTTTCTTTCTATTTTTGGGTTAACTATTATTCATGTTCGAAAAATATGATCTCAGCAAGAATCTCTAACCAATTGTTTTGTATTGATATTTAAAACTATCTGACATCTGATTTTTTTACCTTGCTCTTGCCACAACTTTTCTCTAGTTGATCGTTAAAAATCCAAAGCCTTTCGCTTTAGATAGAAATAAACGAGGAAATAGAAATGACAAAAATCATTGCCACATTGCTGATCTCTGGTGCCATGTTCACTTCAGGTGCAGCTCTTGCCGAATCCACAATGACCGCGCCTAAGATGGCCGCGCCCAAAATGGCCGCGCCTAAGATGGCCGCACCTAAGATGGCCGCACCTAAGATGGCCGCACCTAAGATGGCCGCACCTAAGATGGCCGCACCTAAGATGGCCGCACCTAAGATGGTCAAAGATGCCGTTGCCACCGCAAATACTGCAAAAGGTGATATGGCCAAGCCAGCCATGAAAAGCGACAAGGCTGTTGCCCCGACAACAGATGCCAAAGCAGACATCAAAAAAGCCGCTACAGAAAAAGCTATGGATTCTGTGAAGAAAATGAAATAGCGTCAAGACTGCCAGCGAGATGGTTCGACCCACTCGCTGGCAGTTTTTCGCGCTGATATTCCTGCCCTTGCAGAAAGCTCTTCAGGCGACAAGAATGTGGGGCAGCACAAATTAACGATGGCACGAAAAGTACTGATTGTTGAAGACGACCCCGATATTGCCGCACTCGTTGCCATGAGCCTTCGGGATATAGACTGCCACTGCGAGATTGCCATTGATGGCCCCAAAGGGCTGACGCGCTGGCAAGAGGCTGCTAAAACGGTGCCCTTTGACCTTGCCGTACTGGATGTGATGCTGCCCGGCATGGACGGACTTGAGATCTGCCGCACCATCCGCCGCGCTGAAAATTATATGCCTGTACTCATGCTGACCGCCAAATCTTCCGAACTAGACCGCGTGCTGGGGCTGGAAATCGGTGCCGACGACTATCTCACCAAGCCTTTCAGCATCCCGGAATTGCAGGCCCGCATCAAAGCGCTGTTCCGCCGGGTCGAAGCTTTTTCAAACAAGAGCGAAAACAGTCAAAACGAAACAAGAATATTTGAACATAAAGATCTGCGCCTCGATCTTGATCGCCATCAGGTTTTCATCAAAGACAAGCCGGTCGATCTCACAGCGCGTGAATTTGAGCTATTGCACCATTTTGCGAGTAACCCCGACCATGTCTATAGCCGCGCCCAGCTGCTTGATACGGTCTGGGGCTATAATCACGACGGCTACGAACACACCGTAAACACCCACATTAACCGCCTGCGCGCCAAAATCGAGGAAGACCCGGCTAAACCGGTTTATATTCAAACGGTCTGGGGGGTGGGGTACAAATTCGGCGCTGGTTAAACTGCTGCGCAGTTTTGCCCTCGCCGGGCGGGCAGCTTGTTCAGCTGGAACCAAAAGCCAGCCTTTGGAAACCATTTTGAAATGGGGGTTTGGGGACCAGTCCCATAGGCGCTAAGTTTAGTTTCTTCTCGTTCCCACGCTCTGCGTCGGAATGCATGTTAAAGACGCTCTGCGTCGCGGTTGAGACTATTTCATACCCGAATAATGGATAAGGATATATGCAAGTCATTGTTTTAATTTTGTTATAATGCGTCATCCCAGCCTCTGCTGGGGTGACACTGAAAAAAAACAATAAATATTTTTCATTGCAACAGGGTTGATACAGTCTCTTATCTATAATTGGGGTTATTTCAACCAGTATTCGGGACGCAGAGCGTCCCCGCCACGGATTCCCAAGCAGAGCTTGGGAACCAGAAAAAATAGGCAGATGGTTTCCAAAGGCCAGCCTTTGGTTCCAGCTGAACAAGCTGCCCGCCCGGCGAAGGCAAACTGCGCAGCGGTTTTTGCAACAAGGGAAAGCGCATGTTAAAGACATTATACGCCCGATTGGCTCTGTGGTTAGTGCTCTTGCTCACCGCGATTGGTCTGCTTTATGGCGTGCTCTCCAACTGGGCCTTGCACCAGCATGTGCAGCAGCTTGACCAACAGCTTAATCAAAACCTTGCGCAGGCCATTGTTGCGGATCGTAATCTGGTCAAGGAGGGGCGGCTGAACGAAGCGGCGCTGAAAAAGACTTTTCAGCTTTATATGAGCATCAACCCCAGCATCGAGATTTATCTGCTCGGGTTGGATGGGCGCATTTTGTCTTATTCGGCTGATGCGACGAAAATCAAGCGTAAAAATGTCTCGCTGGAGCCGATCCGCGCCTTTCTGGATATGGAAAAGCCCTATCCCCTGCTCGGTGATGACCCGCGCGACCATACGCGCCAAAAGGCTTTTTCGGTCACACCGGTCCCCACCAGGAGCAAGCCCGAGGGTTATTTATATGTGGTACTGCGCGGCGAACAATATGCCAAGGCCGAACAGCTCGCCCGCAACAGTTTTCTATTGAAGAACGGCTTGTGGGCGCTGGTTATTTCGCTCGGGGTCGCCCTGCTGGCCGGGCTGATGATTTTTCGCATGTTGACCCGGCGCCTGCATAATCTATCGCAAAAAATCACAGTCTTTGAAAAGTCTGGTTTTACAAATGAAGTGCAGTTTTTTGAGCCCCAGCAAAAAAGCGGTGACGAAATCGACCAGCTGGCTGGAAGCTTTGACCAGATGGCCCATAAAATCCGCTCACAATTTGATGCAATGACCGAGCAAGACCAGCTGCGCCGCCGTCTCATCGCTCAGATTTCTCACGATCTGCGCACCCCCCTTTCCTCCATTCAGGGCTATCTGGAAAGCCTCCATCTGAAAGAAGACAGCCTGTCAAAAGAACAAAGGTGCGAACTCGTCAATGTCGCTTTGCGGCAGGGGCAACGCCTGTCGCGTATGGTCGAAGAGCTGTTCGAACTGGCGGGTCTTGAAGCGCGCGAGCGCCCACCGCAGCTCGAACCTTGCGCTGTCGCCGAGCTCATGCATGATGTTGTTCAAAAACACCAGAACAAAGCCGCGCAAAAACAGATTGCCCTGCACATCAAAACCCTGGAGCACTCCCCTCTTGCCCTCGTTGATATCAGTATGCTGGAGCGCGTATTTGATAATCTGCTCGATAATGCCTTGACGCATACGCCTGCGGGGGGGCGGATTGAGCTGGCGCTTGCGTCCAGCGACCAGCAATTACAGATTGAGATTGCTGATAATGGCAAAGGCATACCGGCACCTGATCTGCCGCATCTGTTTGAACCCTTCTTTCAAGGGGAAGCCGGCGCGGCAAATCCCAACCATGCCGGGCTTGGATTGGCCATCGCACGGCGCATTATGGAGCTTTTACGCGGCGATATAGCCGTCTCAAGCGTCCCCGACAAAGGCACCACCTTCACACTTTGGCTGCCGCTGATCAAAAATAATTGACGAAACCAGCCCCGATCAAAACACAATCGGGCACTCCTCTACTCCCTAAAGAGAACCGCTTTTGACGGAGCGTCTGCAAAGTTTATACTCTTGTTAGAATTGCGTGATGTTCCGGTGAAGGAACGCATGTATTATTGTCACAATAACAAACCACACTGGCGAACACAGCCCAAAAGAGGTATTGAGTAAATGAATAGCAAAATAGGACTTTTAGCCGTTCTGGTTGGTGCTGCCGGGTTGTTGTTCTGGCAATATCCCAAGCTCTCCGCCAAAGTCGACAATAACCAGATTGCCTACCAAAAAGCGCAAATCATCAAGGAAGATGTGGCCCAGCTGACCGAAGCTGGCAAAACCAAAACCCTTGCCGTTGCCACGCTTGCGGGCGGCTGTTTCTGGTGCATCGAGTATGTTTTTGAAGGCAAACCCGGTATTAAAAGCGCCATCTCAGGCTATTCCGGTGGCAAGGAAAAAAATCCTACCTACAGACAGGTCAGCAGTGGCCGCACCAGCCATACCGAAGCCGTGCAGGTCTATTATGACCCCGAAACCATCACCTATGAAGGCATTTTGCAGACCTTCTGGCGCTATATGAACCCCACTGACCTGACTGGCCAGTTCGGTGATCGCGGGCCGCAATACCGCCCGGTGATCTTCTATCATAATGATCAACAAAAACGCATTGCGCTGGCCTCAAGAGCCGCCCTGGACAAGTCGGGGCGCTTTTCGAAAAAGGTCGCCATCCCGATTGAGCCCTATTTAAATTTTTATCAGGCCGAGGACTATCATCAGGATTATTCGCGTAAAAACCCGGTGCATTACTACGCCTACACCAATGGTTCGGGCCGCGCACCTTATGTCAAACGCATCTGGGGCAAGGATCTGGAACTGGATTATTCCAAATATCGTCCAAAGCACAAGAAAAGCTCGCAACTGGACCGCGCTACAGGCAAACTTGCCACCATCGGCCAATTCAAAAAGCCCTCAGACTCTGAACTAAAGAAAAAGCTCACAGCCATGCAATATAATGTCACGCAGCATGAAGGCACCGAACCGCCATTTCGTAACGAGTTCTGGAATAATAAAAAAGCGGGCATTTATGTGGATGTGGTGAGTGGCGAACCCTTGTTCTCGTCAACTGACAAGTTTAAATCCGGCACTGGCTGGCCGAGTTTTACCCGCCCCATCGTCACAAAAGGCGTCACCGAAAAAACCGACCGTAAATTCTTCGTCTCGCGCACCGAAATTCGCAGCAAGAAGGCCGACAGCCATCTGGGTCATGTCTTTCGCGATGGCCCCGCCCCTACCGGCCTGCGCTATTGCATCAACTCGGCTTCCCTACGCTTCATTCCAGCCGAACAACTGGAAGCCAAAGGCTATGGCCAATTTGCCAGCCGCTTCAAAAAGACAATAGAAAAATAAGCCATTTCGTTTGGGGGCTCTCTTGCAAGGCCTGACAGCATTGGCTGGCCTGCAACACCCCACCCGCGTTTATCCCCTCTTGCTCCTCTTTCTCATACAGTGAGGGAGAAGAAAAATTTCACAATTTTGTTGCACTTTCTTCCTTGATGTTAGGGAAGGGGGGAAGAGGGGATAATCAGCCTTCTAGAAGTTGTTGCCAAATCACACAACTTCTCCCTGGGTGAAGAACACGGGAGGCGATGACGACAACCTCGCGCCAATCATTTTGCATTCTGGTAATATGGGGTACAGGGGATCATCCCCATAGGCGCTAAGTTACGGACAAACTTGCTGCGCAATCGGGCTGCCGCCCAAACCCGCTTGGGAGGAAACCTCCCAAACCCACCCTTTTTTTATCATTTGATTGTAAAAAAAAAGCTGGGGTTCGGGGATGCTTTCCCCGAATGGGTATGGGCGATAGCCCATTCGCGAAGCGAGCAGATGCTAAACTTAGCGCCTATGGGAAATCATCCCCTGCCGCAGCGCACGCAGCACGCCTGTCTGGCGAAAACAAGCGGTAGCCGCCGCTTTTGAGCTAGTGGAATGTATCCATAAAAGCCGTTGATATTAAAGTGATCGCCCCTTGTAAAATTCATCAAACACCGTGCGAAATTCACTGAACGCCAGCAGGCCCTGCTCGCCCGGATCTCCCTCTATCAGCTCATGGTCCATATAGCGAATTTTGGTCATCACATCCAGTTCACCAATCGCCATGTCCAGCAGGATATAAGTGCCATTGATCAAGCTATTGCTATCGTCCTTGTCAAAATCAAAATGATAGAAGATCACATCAAACTCCCCCTCATCGGTCAGCGGGCGAAACCAGATGGTTTTGGGACTGATCAGCTGACCGGAAAAAGTCAGCTCCATTTCCTCATATTGATCCAGCCGGGGCCGAAAGGCGGTGATCGTCCAGCCTTCTATTTTTGGTGCCGCCTCAACAAAAGAGGACACGGCAGGCATATGCTCCTTGATGCCATCACCAGAAATGACAAGCTCGCCAAGCTGCTCGCCTTTTAGGCCAAACTCACAGACCAGCGCTTCATTGACCAGTTTGATGCGCTCGGATATGTGCTGCACGATGAGCGTCATTTCTTCTTGCGGCGCTGTGCGAAACCCCTTGGCCTGACTGGCAAACCAGCTCCAGAATTCAGTTTGTGCGTCCATGTCCGCCCCCTCAATTGATAGGTCAATTCGCTTCGCGAGCAGGACCAGTCCCGCACCCAGTTAGGAGGAGACCTCCCAAACCCACCTTTTTTTAAATTTCAAAAAGAAAGGGGTTTGGGGGAAAACTTTCCCCCAACAGCGTGTGGGGTTGGCCCCACTTTGCGTAGCAAAAACAATGCTTGTATACCCTCAATAAACCCTTTTCTTGGGTTTGATATAATCGACCTCATCGGTCATCGTAAAGGCATGAACCGGGCGTGTGCCGGAGGTGACGCTATATTCTTTTTCATTAATCCAGTGCAGAGAATGAACCATCCAGTTTTCATCGTCGCGATCAGGATAATCTTCTCGTGCATGAGCGCCCCGGCTTTCGTGGCGGCCCCCGGCACCGGTCATCGTCGTCATGGCCTGAATGATCAGGTTTTCATATTCGAGCGCCTCGATCAAATCGGTATTCCAGATCAGCGAACGGTCCGTGACCTTGAGATCAGACCCGGCTTTCCAGAGCTCCAAAAGTTTCTGTTTACCCTCATCCAGCACCTCGCCGGTGCGGAACACGGCGCAATGATCCTGCATGATTTTTTGCATCGAAAGGCGCAATTCAGCTGTTGATGTGGAGCCGCTGGCATGGCGCACGCGGTCTAGGCGATCCAGCGCGAACTGGCCCGCATCACGCGGCAGATCGGCATGTTTACCATTTGGCTCAAGCTGGGCGATGCAACGCTCGGCGGTAGCGCGCCCAAAAACGACCAAATCAATCAATGAGTTAGAGCCTAGTCGGTTGGCCCCATGGACAGAAACGCAGGCTGCTTCACCAATCGCCATCAAGCCGGGCACAACGGCATCGGCCTCTCCATTAGTAGCCGAAATGACCTCGCCATGGAAATTGGTGGGAATGCCGCCCATATTATAATGGCAGGTTGGCAGCACCGGAATAGGGTCGCGCGTCACATCGACTTTGGCAAAAATGCGCGAGCTCTCGGCAATGCCCGGCAGGCGTTCGGCAATCATTTCAGGGTCGAGATGATCAAGGTGCAAATAAATATGATCCTTGTTGGGACCAACGCCGCGCCCCTCTCTGATTTCGATAGTCATGGCGCGCGAAACGACATCACGCGAGGCCAGATCCTTGGCGGTTGGCGCATAGCGTTCCATGAAGCGTTCACCACGACTATTCAGCAGCACGCCACCTTCGCCACGCACACCCTCTGTAATCAGAATACCCATGCGATAGATGCCTGTCGGATGGAATTGGTAGAACTCCATATCTTGTAAAGGAATCCCTTTACGTAAGACGACTGCTGCACCATCTCCAGTGAGACTATGGGCATTGCTGGTGACTTCCCAACAACGTCCCCAACCGCCGGATGCAAACAAAACCGCTTTGCCATGATAAATATGAAATTCACCGGTGCCAATTTCTACAGCCACGACACCGACACATTTATCTTTGTTGATGATGAGGTCAACCACTTGAAATTCATCAAAGAAGTTAACTTTTTGTTTGATGCACTGCTGATACAGTGTTTGTAAAATCATGTGTCCGGTGCGGTCTGCGGCATGGCAAGCACGACGAACGAGTGACTCTCCAAAATTGCTGGTATGCCCACCAAAGCGCCGTTGACTGATTTTGCCATCTGCGGTGCGGTCAAAGGGCAAGCCCATATGTTCCAGTTCAATCACTGCATCGATGGCGTTTTCTGCTAAAACCATCGCTGCGTGCTGGTCAGTGAGATAATCACCACCCTTAATCGTGTCATAGGCATGATAAATCGGGGAATCATCATCCAAATTGCCCAATGCGGCACTGATACCCCCTTGCGCTGCACCGGTATGAGAGCGCGTCGGATAGAGTTTGCTCACAACAGCGACATCT
>JAKIUO010000287.1 GCA_021647535.1 Hyphomicrobiaceae bacterium | reverse complement strand
TGCGCCGCCAAACCTTTTTGCTGACGCTCGCTGTGCCGATCAGCGGCTCTATCGTGGCCGGTGGGCGGGCGGTGATGGCATCGGCCTTTGTGCGGGCCATGTCGAGGCGGTCTTTGGCGGAATGCCAGGTGGCGGCTTGTCGGTCAGGATCCTGTGAGCGGTGGGCAGCGAATTGCATCAGGGTGGTATAGGCGGCAAGGGTGGAAAACCCCACCAGCCCGGCCAGCATGATCGTCCTGGTAAAAGCCCAGCCAAAGGCGTGGTTCTTGATGTCGTTACGGATATTCGGGGCCAGTGTAGGCTTGAACATATCGACGGCCGCCAGCATGGCCGCGCCACCCCATCCCAGCATGCCAAAGGCGGTGATGCCGTTCATGGCGGCTGATCCGCCCGCAACGATCCTCACCATCACCTCTGAAAAGCTTGGAAGCGCTTCCCTGATCTTTCCGGTTTTGCTATAAACTGTGCCCATGGCGTTCATTCTCCTATGAATGTTTCTTACGTCATCAAGCCCCGGGAGTGTTCCAGCACTTGCCGGGGCAACTTTTTGTGTTTTGCTGACACCACACATAGCTCTGACTTGCTAAACAAGTGTGTCTATGTTGCTGTAATTGCGTGATTAAATTCGAAGTCAATAGCTGTCCTAGAGAAGCCCCCACGACACTCTCGGCAGGGGGATGGAACACGGCTTTGGTAAAGCGAAACGCCAGTGGATCACCTGATAGAAAAACGGAAACGGCGGCGGCACAGTTCGGGCGCTTGGTGAAATGGGGGCGGAGCAGGGCAACAACACCCCGGATCAGCAGTGGCACAGCCACAATGGCCCAAACTTTGGCGCTTTTATGAGAGGGTGTGCCGGTTTGGAAACGCTCTTGTATCGGTACTGGAGCGGTGGGCAAACGCTTTCGACACACAGGCACCACTCTTGCCGAGCACTTTCGAGGGTGGAACGGCACCGATTTGCCCCTCAAAAACACGCTCATGAGCCACAAAATCCTTGCCCACAGATTCGCAATCCGCTTCACTGTGAGTGAACGAAAACCGGGAAAGAGATAGCAGTAATGCGCTATTCGGCAGCGATATGATCTGCGCGGGCAATATCGACGTTGGTAATCTCGCGGACCTGATTGGTTGAAAGGCTGGCAACGGCGATTGTCTGCCCCTTCAGTGTCATGAACTCGACAATATAGCCCTTGCCGCCTGGATCAACGTCGACAACGGTCCCTATATATCCCTTTTCTAGCTTTTTATCGGTGATATTCTCAGTCAGGATTACTCTGTCCAGTTCATTGATCATCCCAGTCTCCTTTCATCGGATATATGGTTATAAATCTGGCATCACTTCGGTCAAAGTCAATCTGCCAGCCCGCACGCATAAGCGGATTTCGATGGTCGGGCGAGGGCAAGGGGCCTTCAATATTGTGTATCGCGCCATAATAGCCTTCCTCGACATCCACCACCTCATTGTTATTGGCGTGTTCAAGCAGTGCTTCCCTCAGTTGTTCCCACTCCTCTGGTGCGAAACCAAACCTCATCAGAAAATCGGCCTTGGGTTTCCCGGAATCATGCTCAATGTCCAGAAGATATTTTCGTATCTTGTTTTCGTGGACCACAAGGTTTGAGGCGATATCTGTCAGTTTCATGCCAAGCCCCCTCCGCCGCTGATGACCTCGGCACGATTCCTTTTTCTCGATAATAATCATTTCCCTGAGAAAGTGCAATATGCGTAGCAGCGGCTGGGATGTTGCTCCAATGGAGGAGGAGCTCACCGGGGGTCTAAATAGCTCCTTTTTGCCTGACCCGAAACATGAATCTATCAGATACACAACATGAACATTTGCCGAGCTAATCCATGTTTTCCAGTGCCGCGTAGCAAACAGCATGTAAACGTACCACTCCTGCATATCACTGGAAAACAATTATCTAGTAAAATCAAACGATTATCATGCTTTGTTCTCATTTACACCGAGGGGGTCGGGAGTTTGAGCCTCTCGCCAATATCCATATAAATCAAATCCTTATGAAAATGGACTTTGTTTGCGGGAAACATCCGGCGATGGAGCATCCTGACTATCTTGATAATGCCAGATCAAGATCGGTGTGGGTGAAATCATTTCCTTTGAAGAGCAGGGGCTCCTCAGTGGTTTTTGCCAGGGCGTAGGTTATGCAGTCACCAAAATTCAGCTGAGCCTTATGCCCCTGTCCCATGCCATAAAGTGTAAAGGCTTTCTCGGCAGCCATTCTTTGCTCGGGGTTGAAGGCCATTTCCTGAGCCCCGATCCCATGCAGCAGAGCATGAAGTTTGTCGACGCCATTCGCGCCATAGCGACTATGCATGACAATGCTTGCTTCAAGTACCGTTACAGCAGATATTTTGATTGTGTTCGTCTTCTCGAGAATATCGAGAAAAGCACCTTCCTCCGGCTCATTGAGCAGGATGGCAATAAGCGCCGAAGTATCAACAATCATGTTGGCAGACCATTTTCGTCATAGCCGAGAATTTCATCGGCTGTGCGGTCGTCAAGAACGGGCAGCTTTGCGACTTCCTCAACAATTTTTTCAATGGCTTTGCGGTCAAACTTTTTGCCGACCTTTTTGATCGCGACCGGTTCTATGGTCACATTGACCAGTTCATCTGGTCGCACACCAAGGCGCTTTGCCCATTGGTCAGGCAAATCGCGTCCTTTGATATTTTCCAATGTCGCCTGTTTCATGCGGGCATCCTTAT
>JAKIUO010000060.1 GCA_021647535.1 Hyphomicrobiaceae bacterium | reverse complement strand
ATAATGCGCCGCCGTCAAAACGGGCGCGGATATCGGGATTTGCAATGGGTGACAGGCCGGGGAGAAGTGGTGTATTGTCGGTCATGGCGGTGTGAGGTTTCGTTGGGGGTGTCAGGTCTTGTGTAAGAACCAAAATCATACGACATTACAACAGCTTGATCCACACCCGCCAACCAAATCAGGTTGCTTCATGAATTATTCGGGTTAGGTCAGGAGGCTCGCGCCAAACGCTTCAAAAGCCTGTTGACAGTAGTAGGCTTGAACTCACAACCGCGCCGTGTAGTCTTTTCCATCACATTCAAGGCAGTTGCCAATTTAACAGTTGTGTTCGCTCCAGCAGCTTGTAAACCTTCTATTGTACTGCGTAGGCTTTCGCTCCAATCATCAACCCTGCTACCTCTGACTTGTGCGGACTTTCTAGCACATTCAGCTTGGTCAGTTCTGTCAGCGGCGAAACCAAGTTTAACATTTCTACGCTTTAAAGCAGCCAAGGCTGTCTTCGTCTTTGAGCTGACCGTATCTGCTTCATGCTCCGAAATTGCGGACAGGATGTGAATATTTAGCTTAGAAGCTGTGGGCATATCCAGAGCAATAAATTCTACGCCACTTTCCATCAGCGCACTTGTAAATGAAACGCTACGCGAAAGCCTGTCTAATTTTGCAATTAACAGCGTTGACGAAGTTTTTTTGCACAAGGCAATCGCTTTTTTCAGTTGCACACGACTATCTTTGCGTCCGCTTTCAACTTCCACAAATGCACCTACAACATTGTTGCCAGTTCTTTCAACGTGACGCTGGATTGTGTTTTCCTGTCCATCAAGACCGAGGCCACTTTGACCCTGTTCGCGGGTTGAGACTCTTTTATAAGTGACGATGTTCACAGCAATACTCCTACTAAAAATCCTGCACGTTTCACCAATGTCCGTTGGTATAACGTATAATACCACAGGACACTGATAATTATATCTCAAGATGTTGATATATTTAATAAAAACATTAATAAAAACTTCTCAATTTGAAATTATCACACTTTATCCCTTGACAATCTTCCACTTTTCAATCCGTACAGTTTTGAATTTGATGCCGTATATATCAGCATGCATATCAAAAAATCTCACAGTGATTTGAAGTCAAGGTCAGCAGGTGCGAGGCCGAAATCAAAAAAGCTACAAGGATTGAAAATAATCCGAGGGAGAGCAGGAACAAGTGTCACAACTGTCAACAAATCAATTTGTTATGGGTTTCTTTATGTGCTAAATTATATGTTCGCTACCAAAATTTGGAAAGCGAAGATTGCAGGTTTAATCCCTGTTACTTCGAGCAAATTTACAGTGTCTTTTTGTTGGCAGGTCACAGATGGCACAAAATAATCCTTTTTCCAGTGATATAAATTTTGAATATGGCATCGCCACAGCTTTATCTCCGATTGTGCGTCGCTTTGTTGCTGATAATCCGGGGCCTTTGACCTTTAAGGGGACCAATGTCTATGTGCTGGGTTATGGGGATGTGGCGATCGTTGATCCTGGGCCGGACTGTGAAAAGCATGTTCAAAGTCTATTAAAAGCTTTGTCTGGGGAACGTATCACCCGAATTTTTCTGACCCACACACACAAGGACCATTGTGGGGCGCTGCCAAGGCTGAGGGCATTGACCGGGGCAACCACTTATGCATTTAGCGCCCCCAATGCCATAAGAGGTGCTTTCCATCCGCCAATTGAAAGTCAGTTCTCCAAGGAGCAAAAGCCTTTAAAACCGGGTGAGCTGGCGGTGTCTTTTGCGGATATCAGTTTTAAACCTGATAGGGTGCTCAGTCATGGCGATGAGGTGCGGGGAGAGGACTGGACCTTGCGCGTTGTTCATACGCCGGGCCATGCGCCGGATCATGTTTGTTACGCGCTTTTACAAGAGAAAGCTCTGTTCACTGGTGATCATATCATGCCCTGGAGTACCAGTGTGATTGCGCCGCCAGAGGGCAGTATGAGCGACTATATGAACTCGCTGCACGAACTGTCAAAGCGTGATGACGAGCTCTATCTGCCTGGGCATGGCGGACAGGTTGCCAAGCCTAAAAGACTGCTGCGGTCCTATGTATTGCATCGTCAGTGGCGTGAAAAATCAATCTTTGAGGCGGTGCAGAACGGCAAGAGTAAAGTCAGCGAAATCGTGCTCTTGATTTATCGTGATCTTGACGAGGAGTTAAAACCAGCAGCTGCTTTATCAGTGCTCGCCCACCTTTTATATCTTGCGCAAAAAGGGCGTATTGAACAGACGGATGGTGAGGGTTTCGATGCCCGTTTTTATTCTGTTAATTCTACGGAAAAAACTTGAATGGAACCCATTTTTTACGCTTGCGTTTGCGTTTCGAGCGACGAAGTTTTTGTGAGCGCCCCTTCCTTCGTATCTTTTTTCTTGAGGATTTGCGCGATAGACCATTGAGGATCGGATTCCCTTGCCCGGTTTGTGACAGGGGGTCCAGATCTCCTTGTCCCGGTTCAACACCGAGCTGATCAAAGTTGGCTTTGGGCAGCATGATGGGGCCGCGTTTGGCATCATTCTCTCTTTTGCGGCGTAGACGGACCAATTCTTTTTTCTTTTTGTCAATCTGTGTCTGTCTGGCTATGCGCCGACGTTCCAGATTGTCAATGCGTTTGGCCTCTGCTTTGGCGATACGCGTTTTCACGACACTGAACATTTCGCGAATACGCTTGGCATTGATGCCAAGGTCATGACGCCCATACCTTGAAGCCGAGCGCATGTCGATGCGGGCAAAGCGTTTATTACCCTGGACGCGCACAACAATATCGTCGCTAAAACCCAGAAATAGAGATTTGTCGACAGCTTCAATAATACCGGTACGGGCCCCATTACCAGGCTGCTGTTCTCGAACGATTTTCCAGCCAAGGTCTTGAATGACGCCATGCACCAGATCAAAACTGTCATCTCTGGAGCGCTCCAGCCTCAATGTACTTATGTCGGGATAGGCCTTTGCCTGGGCCGAGATAAACTGATTGCCCGGATAGATGACGCTGTTGGCCCCTTGTTCGCGCAATATGGCAATTTTCTGGAATTGTGGAGGGGCCAGCAGGTCGGTTGTTATATCATTTATGGCTGGCAGTCTTATGAGGTTTGGCAGGTAATAAAGCGGTATGGCAAAAATCGTCAGGGCTACAAGAAGAGCCGACAAGGCGAGCCCTGTGCCTTTGACACCGGTATTCCAGATTTGCGAGAAGGACAGAACGGACAGCAAGATGGCTGCAGCCGCTCCGATGAGAGATGTCACAATCAAATTGATCGCATAGGCGGTTGGCAGCGAAGCGAATCTGTGCAGTAAAACGGTGACGACGATGAGCTGAGCGGCAAAAAGCGCCAGCCTCATACTCCAGAGTGATCTTGAAGACATATCCGGTTTGGTATTTCTCATAATTCCTGCATTATGGTGTTTTGTAAGAGGAATACAACTGTTCTGCCAAACAATAAACAGCAAGTTTGTGCCAAACAGATGGCACGATAATATATGTGGAAGAAAGTGCTATAGCCAGCGGCTACAAGCTATTTGGCTGCTGACGGGTGAACCTCTTTGATAGGACAACGGTTTTTCGCAATCTTTTTTCGGGTTTTTGAGTATATATAAACCCAATGGGTCTGCCGGTGAGAAGGAAGGACAGCTCATCTGCTCAAAAGGAAGAGGGAGATGAAGCGGGTAGCGGTAGGCCGTTTATAAACCTGTGTCAGGCAAGCTCCCCAATAGCAAGAGAGGGGGCTACCCGCGCAGTCTTTTGGAGGCACATATGGCCGGGGCGAGAAACAGCATGGCCAGCACAACAAGGAACAGATTACCTTCCAGAACCGCTGGCAGACTTAGTGTTTTCCAGAGCTCACTGAGGGGTTGATTAAGGCCAAAAACGACGAATAAGGCTTCAAAAACAATAGCAAAAGCAACCCAGATGACGCCGAGCAGAAAAGAAATACCGCAACTGGTCGGGCGTTCAACGCCAGAAAGCAGAAAGTAGGCTGTGGCATAGAGCATCACAAGGAGCACCACCGTACTGATTGGCACGGCCAGTTCGGGGCCAACAAGCGGAATGATGACACCATCACGCAAGAATATGTTGAACAGCGCCACCAAGGGCAAAAAAAGCCAAGCGAACATGCCCTGACCCAAAAAACGCTTATCTCTGATATCCAGCAAATTCTGTCTCCTCGTATATTTTGCGTCGCTACACTATGACGCAGACTTTTTATATATCGCCACAGGGGGATATTGTGAAGCCTAATTCTTACTTTTCTGGAAAAAGCGTAAGGAAAATATATGTTTTGTTTCGTCGAGGCGGGCCAGAGTGCGGTTGTCAGGGGCTCAAAATTGCTGAAATGACAAGACGAGAGGGGGGGGGGGGCATCAAAAGCGCGTTTAGATGCTCAGAACATCAAGATAAAACTGATATTCCATTTCCAGAGCTGTCTTGATGGTCTGTGAGCTGCGAAAGCCATGGCCTTCCTTGTCGAAGCTTTTATAGACGGTTTTAAGGCCTCTTTTTTTGAGGGCCTGAACCATCAATTCGGCCTGCTCCGGCGGCACGACCTTATCTTGCAACCCTTGAAAAAAGATCATCGGGGCTGTGATATGATCGGCCTGACACAAGGGGGAGCGTTGTTCGAGGCGTTTGTGCTGATTATCCGGGGTGAGACCAAGCAGGCTTGCTGTGTAGCCGGCTTCGAATTTATGAGTGCTGTCGTTGAGACGCGCCAGATCTGAAATGCCATAATAGGAAGCGCCCGCAGCAAAAAGATCTGAGCTGACAAGCGCCATTAAAACGCTATAGCCGCCAGCGCTGGAGCCAGAGATCAGCAGGCGCTCGGGATCACCAAGGCCCGTTGTGGTCAAAAACCGTGCTCCGGCGGCCATATCGGCCACATCTGCAAGCCCCCATTGGCCATCAAGCCGTTGTCGATAGGCTTTGCCAAAGCCCCATGATCCTGAATAGTTGATATCGAAATAGCCAAATCCGCGCGAGGTCCAAAATTGTACTTTTGGTTGCAGTCCGCAATTGGAGTACGCAGTTGGGCCGCCATGAGCTGTGAGAATGACGGGAGGTAATTCATGTGGAGGGGCGCTGTAGTGACTATTGGTTGGAGGATAGTAATGCCCATAGACCGTTTCTCCCCGGTCATTCTTAAATGTCAGGGTTTGGGCAATGGAGAGCTCGCTGGACGGGAGGTCAAAGGCTGTGCTGCTTTTAAGGATGTGCAGCGCGCCGTTTTTTGTGTCAATCGAAGCAATGGCCTGCGGGCTGGAATATTGTGAAACAATGCCAGCGATGCTGTCGTTCCAGATCACCAGCTGATCAATGGCGCAGATTTCATTCTGTTCGATGACCTTGTGAACATCTGTGGAAGCGTCGGGGTCAATCAAAGACAAAACAGCTTTGCCCTGCAGCAGCGAAATCACGGCAAGGCGTCCATCGACAAGAAAGCCATAGGTCTTCATGCCCAGATTCCACAAAGGGGCACCGCATTCGGCCTGTTCGAGTGCAAACAGCTTGATCTTGCCTTGATCATATCGATAGAGCTGTCCAAAACCACTGTCATCATTAATAAACCACAAGGCACCGTCCAGAGCCCATTCTGGCTGGAAGGAGGCTCCGTCAAGAGCGCTTGCTGGTTGCGCTGTGGATGTGATCTGGCCTTTTGGGTCAAGGTTTGCCAGATGCAGTTGCGCATGATCCCACGGCATTTCAGGCAGGTTCCAGCTGAGATAGGCCAATTCATTTCCATCTGGAGAGAGGCGAGGGGAGGCGTAGAAATCATCCCCTTTAACAAGTGGTATGATTTCGCCCGCCCGATCGCCGGCAAGCGGGATCGCCACAATCATATTGAGGGGGTGCGCGTCTGTCTCATTATGTTTCTCGCCAATACAGATCAGCTGTTGTCGTGGTTCGTCATAAGCGAGATCGGTAAAGCGCCAGGCGGGTGAATGGGTCATCTGTTTTGGCGTATTCGGGAGGGTTTTTACGTTTCCGCTATTCGGCGGATTATTCAAGGTCCAGATTTGCTGGTCCTCTGCATTGACAAAGAAAATGGTTTTGTCGGTCGCCAGAAAGGCGCTTCCACCATATTCGTGCACTTTTGAGCATACCGACCAAGGGGCTTCAATCAGCTCATGCGCCTGACCATCAAAACGGGTGCGCATGAGGGTCACACGACCATCTTGTTCAGGATGTCGTTCGCTCCAATAAAGTTCAGGACCAAGCGCCTGGACATTTTGGAAGCGCAGGGCTTTGCCAGCCACAAATTCGGCGCTCACGCCAGAGGGCCATTTGCCGAATTTGTGGATCTCTTTTGACATAATATAAATGTTGCTCAGGAGGGAGGGTGCCAGGGCAATTCAATTCTCGAAAGCTTTGCTTCGCAAGCGGGCTGCTGCCCGCACCCGCTTGGGAGGAAGCCTCCCAAGCCCACCCTTTTTTCACTTTAAAATAGAAAAACGGGAGGTCTGGAGGGCGGCCCTCCAGCGGGGTTCGGGGCTGGCCCCGTCGCGAAGCGAGGCTACGTTAGAATTGAATGGCCCTGGGGGAGCGCTGCTCAGGAACTTTTTTTGACGAACAAATCGAGCTGGTCATAGTTTTCAGCCAGCAGATAATAGAAGGTAACGCGGGACTTGTTCTTGTTGCTGCGTCCCAGTGCTTCACAAACATCATCAATGGCTTTGTTTAGTTTGTCGTCGTCTTCAGTGCGTGCAAGTTTCTTTTTCAGAAAGCTGTCGCGGACCCGGTCAAGCTCGGGCTTTTGCGAGCAGGATACCATTGAAGCATCTTTGGAGCGAAGGGCAATGCCACAATGCCTGACAATACCGGCGACGGCATCTTCATTCACTTTTTTGGCATATTTTTTTACATCGTCAACATAGTCAGTCATGGATAGGGTCTCCGCATTGAAGGATTGAAAATGTCTTGCGAGACGAACAGGTCCGCAATGAGGGCTACATTAATCAAGAAGCGCTCTAATTGTCACCCCATAATGCGAGAAAAGGGTGGATTCGTCCAAAATATAAAACCTGCATATGGAAAACGGTTCAGGACAGATCGTAAATTGGAGTGGAAAAGATCAATAACCAGCGCTCAAATGGAAAATCGGCACTGCCCCCAACAAGAAGAAATACTGACCAACGCGCTATAAAGCTCAGCCCCGCCATATGGTTTGAAATACGGCGGTATGCTCATAAGTGTATGCAGAAATTACAAAGAGGCGTCGAGGTTCGTTTACATATTATGTTAAAAACCTGTTCGGCGTTGGAACGGTTAAATTAAATTAATTTAAATCAACCGTTCCTTGCACTGCTTGCCTTGATAACAAATCCAGCTATCTGTTTCTGGGGGGACGATTGGCAACAGGTTTTAGACTTCCCGCTCCAAAAGGCGTTGATTTTTGTTCGCAGGTGCCCTTTGTCACCCATTTATAGGCATTGCCGTCAAAATCGACTGTAGACATGCCTGGAATGTCAGCTTCTGTACTGCCTTCATCCTGACCGGCTTTGGCAATACCATAGCATTTTTCCAGGCTGGCCGCAGTGGCCCCGGTTGGCAGGGCAAATGAAGCAAAGCCAAGTGCAACGACGCCAGCAAGTGCAAGAAATGATGGGCGTTTTGCGAGATATTTAAGCAATGTAGCTCTCCTTATATCATTTTGTCTCACCCAATCTGATATTGAATGTGGGACTTTCCATGATGTTGGAGGCAGCATATGGCCAAACTTAGGCTTTATGCAACCTTTTGTCCGTTCTTTATTATGAGGGTACATAACCATAACAGTGCTTTGGCAGCCTGTGAGGGCGCGATTTTGCCTCCCCGTGGAAATTCATAAGCTGGCTATCTGGGGGGGGTGATTTGCACCTGCATGAAAGATGCGGAATGAAAAAAAACTGGTTTCGGGCGCAAAACAAGTTATAGAAGGCGCGAGGTTCTTTCTTTGCTTGAAAAAAATGCTTAAATATGGCAATGAAGAGATGTAAATAGGTCAGCTTTGCTGCCATTTTGCCGAGCTGACTTCGCACGGTGTGCGCGAATTTCTTTTTATTGGAGTTATCAAGAGGCTAGTCGTTCCCCGGTCTTGCTCTCAATAAGCCCAAACGTTCTAGTTTTCTTCGATCTTTAAGGCGAAGGGCCTTATTGATGAGAAAAAGGGACGCAATCGGTAAAGTGTAAGGCAGGTATACAAAAATAACGCCGTTTGCCAGACCTTGTCAGGTGAATGCACAGACGGGAAAAGCCCTGAAAGGTTTTTTACGATCATGGTTTGTCGCAAAAAAGAAAATGTCACCCCCAATGCCAGTATCTCTGCTGGCAGTTCAAACGGATTGTATGATCCAGCTTTTGAGCATGATGCCTGTGGCCTTGGGTTTGTCGCCCATATGAAAAATAACAAGAGCCATGATATTGTGCAAAAAGGGCTGACCATCCTCAAAAACCTGGAGCATCGCGGCGCAGTCGGGGCGGATCCCAAGGCGGGTGATGGCTGTGGCATTCTCATGCAGATGCCTGACGAGTTTTTTCAAGGCGTCACAGCCGATCTGGGGATTACGTTGCCGCCAGAAGGTGACTATGCCGTTTTGCAGCTGTTCATGCCATCGGACAAGCAGCTCCATAAACCTTATCTGGAACGGGTGGAAGAACAGACCAAATCAGCCGGGTTGCAATTGCTTGGCTGGCGCGATGTGCCTGTAGACAATAGTGATCTGGGCTATTCCGTTTTGCCGACCGAACCCTCTCATTTACAGGCTTTTGTCGGGCGCACGGATGTTTGCGAACGCGGCCAGCCTTTTGAGCTCAAACTGTTTGTCATGCGGCGCAAGATCGCTCTGTGGGTGATGCATAATGAGCCCGACGGTTTCGCGGACTTTTATATCGTGTCTTTTTCCGCGCAGACCCTCCTTTATAAAGGTATGCTGCTGTCTTATCAGCTCGGCCAATATTACCTTGATCTGCAAGATACACGCATGAAATCAGCGCTGGCCATGGTGCATCAGCGTTTTTCCACCAATACATTTCCCTCTTGGAAACTGGCCCACCCGTTTCGCATGATCTCTCATAATGGCGAAATCAACACCATTCGGGGCAATGTCAACTGGATGGCGGCCCGCCAAAGCACAGCCATTTCAAAAGTGATCGGCAAGGATCTGGAAGATTTATGGCCGCTGATCGCCGAGGGGCAAAGTGATACGGCCTGTTTTGACAATGCGTTGGAGCTGCTGGTGCGTTCGGGCTATTCTTTGCCGCACGCCATGATGATGCTGATCCCGGAAGCCTGGGCCAAAAATCCGATGATGGATGACAAGCGCCGCGCTTTTTATGAATATAATGCCGCTTTGATGGAGCCCTGGGATGGCCCGGCTGCCGTCACCTTTACCGATGGCAAAATGATTGGCGCAACGCTGGATCGTAATGGTCTGCGTCCGGCCCGTTATTATGTCACCAGTGATGACATGATCATGCTGGCCTCGGAAATGGGTGTGCTGCCTGCGCCAGAAGATAAAATCGTGAAAAAATGGCGTCTGCAGCCCGGCAAAATGTTGCTGGTTGACCTCGAACAGGGCCGCATCATTTCAGATGATGAGGTCAAGGACGAGCTGGCTGGATCGCATCCCTATCGCGAATGGCTGGAGCAGGGACAGATCCGTTTGAAGGATTTGCCAGAAGCGGCTTCGACCATAGACGCTATCAGTGATGAGCATTTGCTCGATCTGCAGCAGAGTTTTGGCTATACGCAAGAAGGCATCAAATTCTATATTGAGCCTATGGTTTTGCAGGGGCAGGACCCGATTGGTTCCATGGGCACTGATACGCCTTTGTCGTCTTTGTCTGTGCGCCCCAAGCTCATGCATACCTATTTCAAGCAGAACTTTGCGCAGGTCACCAATCCACCGATCGACCCGATCCGTGAAGAGCTGGTCATGTCGCTGGTGTCCTTTATTGGCCCGCGCCCCAACCTGCTCGACCTTGAAGGTACTTCAGGCGAAAGGCGTCTGGAAGTCGCCCAGCCTATCCTGCGCAATGGTGAGCTGCGCAAGATCCGTGAAATTGGCGAGATCGAGGATAATCATTTCAAAACCGTGACGCAGGACATCACCTGGCCGGCTAAAGAAGGAGCGGCAGGCATGGGCGATGCCATTAAGCGGCTTTGTCTGGATGTTGAAAGCGAAGTGCGCGATGGCTTTAATATTGTCATTTTGTCGGATCGCCGCACTTCCTCGAACCGTATCCCCATTCCATCGCTGCTGGCGACGTCTGCCGTGCATCATCATCTGATCCGCGAAGGCTTGCGCACATCCGTTGGGCTGGTGGTCGAAACGGCTGAAGCCCATGAAGTGCACCAGTTCTGCACACTGGCTGGCTATGGTGCCGAGGCCATCAATCCTTGGTTGGCTTTTGCCACCATCAAACAGCGCCTGCCCGATATTGCCCCTGACACCAGTCATATCGAAGCGGTTAAAACATATATCAAGGCCGTCAATAAAGGCATTCTGAAAGTCATGTCGAAAATGGGTATTTCGACCTATCAATCTTATTGCGGGGCACAGATTTTTGACGCCATCGGCCTCAAAAGCGAATTTGTCGATAGCTATTTTACCGGCACCTTTACGCAGGTCGAAGGCGTAGGTCTTGAGGAAGTTGCCCGGGAAACGGCAGAGCGTCACGCACTGGCTTTTTCGGATGTACCAATCTATCGCAACATGCTGGATGTGGGCGGCGAATATGCCTATCGCTTGCGCGGCGAACGCCATAGCTGGAACCCGGAGACCATTGCCAATCTGCAACATGCCGTGCGCTCGGAAAAGGGCAGCGCCACGGCGCAGGAAAAATATGACGCCTTTGCCGATCTCATCAATAATCAAGATGAAAACCTGATGACCTTTCGCGGTTTGATGCGCATCAAAACAGCCGATGAACTCGGACGCACGCCGGTGCCTTTGGATGAAGTCGAGCCCGCCACAGAACTCGTCAAGCGTTTTGCCACCGGGGCCATGTCGTTTGGTTCAATCTCGCGTGAAGCGCACTCCAATCTGGCGCGCGCTATGAATGAACTTGGCGGGCGCTCCAACACGGGAGAAGGCGGCGAAGAGCCCGACCGTTTCAATCCTTTGCCTGATGGTTCGCCCAATCCTGAGCGCTCCGCCATCAAGCAGGTGGCATCAGGCCGCTTTGGCGTCACCACGGAATATCTGGTGAATTCCGACATGATCCAGATCAAGATCATTCAGGGCGCAAAACCGGGTGAGGGCGGGCAATTGCCGGGCCACAAGGTCAATGAGGTGATTGCTAAAGTGCGTCATTCAACGCCGGGTGTCGGGCTGATTTCACCGCCGCCTCATCATGATATTTATTCGATCGAAGATCTGGCACAGCTCATTTATGATCTTAAAAACACCAACCCGAAAGCCGATATTTCGGTAAAGCTGGGCAGTGAAGTCGGGGTGGGGACTGTGGCCGCCGGTGTCGTCAAGGCGCGGGCAGACCATGTAACTATTGCTGGTTTTGATGGCGGCACCGGCGCGTCGCCACTGACCTCGATCAAACATGCGGGTGGTCCGTGGGAAATTGGCCTGGCCGAAACCCATCAGACGCTGGTTCTCAATAATTTGCGAGGGCGTGTTGTTGTGCAGGTCGATGGCGGTTTGCGCACGGGCCGTGATGTTATTATGGGCGCTCTGCTTGGTGCTGACGAATTCGGTTTTGCCACGGCACCCTTGATCGCATCTGGCTGTATCATGATGCGCAAATGCCATCTCAATACCTGCCCGGTCGGCGTCGCCACGCAAAACCCTGAACTGCGCAAACGCTTCACTGGCAAGCCTGAACATGTGATCAATTATTTCTTCTTTGTAGCGCAAGAGACCCGCCAGCTGATGGCGCAAATGGGCGTGCGCAAACTCGATGAGTTGATTGGCCAGATTGATTATCTCGAAAAAAGCGCCGCCATTGATCATTGGAAAGCCAATGGTCTTGATTTTGGCCGTCTGTTTGTCAAGCCTGATGTCGGGGATGATATCGCCACCTATCATTGCGCCAGTCAGGATCACGAGCTCGACAATGTGCTGGATCGGCAATTGATCAAGGAAGCGCAACCGGCTCTTGACAACAAGCAAGCCGTCAAGATCGTCAAGACCATCAACAATACGGATCGCACAACGGGCGCCATGCTGGGCGGTGAAGTGGCCAGGCGTTATGGTCATGCGGGATTGCCCGACGAAACCATACATATCAGCCTGACAGGGTGCGCCGGGCAAAGTTTTGGGGCGTGGGTGGCCAAAGGCATCACCCTTGATCTGGTCGGCGAAGCCAATGATTATGTTGGCAAGGGCCTTTCTGGCGGCAGGCTCATTGTGCGTCCGCCAAAAGAAAGCGCCATCGTGCCGGAAAACAGCATCATTGTCGGCAATACCGTGCTTTATGGTGCCATCACCGGCGAGTGTTATTTCCAGGGTGTGGCCGGGGAGCGCTTTGCTGTGCGCAACTCGGGAGCCATTGCCGTCATCGAAGGCACCGGCGATCATGGCTGTGAATATATGACCGGCGGCTGTGTCGTCGTGCTTGGCCAAACCGGGCGCAATTTCGCCGCTGGCATGTCTGGCGGCATCGCTTATGTTTTCGATGAGCAGGGTGATTTTGAGGATTATTGCAATCTGGCTCAGGCCAAGCTTGTGAAAATTGCAGCAGGTGATGTCGATAAGGCTGGCCTTGAAGCGCAAGCGGGCAGTGATCTGACCGATCTCATGCATGATATGCGCTTGCGCGATGCCGAGCGTTTACACCTCATCATCAGTAATCACCATCGTTATACGGGTTCTGCGCGGGCACGCGAAATTCTTGATGACTGGCAGGCCTTTTTGCCTAAATTCGTTAAGGTGATGCCGGTTGATTATGAAAGAGCACTGGATGATATGGCTGCTCGGCAGACGGGTACAGCTACAGACATGGGTAAGGGAGCCTGATCATGGGAAAACCAACCGGATTTCTTGAAGTTGAACGCCATGACCGCTCTTATGCACCTGTTGAGGAACGCATAAGCAATTATAGCGAGTTCCTGCGCGATATGAGTGCCAACGAGGTGGTCGAACAGGCTTCGCGTTGCATGGATTGCGGCATTCCGTTTTGCCATACGGGCTGTCCGGTCAACAACCAGATCCCCGACTGGAACGATCTGGTCTATCATAATGACTGGTCGAAGGCCTGTATCAACCTGCACTCGACCAATAATTTTCCCGAATTTACGGGCCGCATTTGTCCGGCGCCCTGTGAAGAATCCTGCACGCTGAACATCGAAAATATGCCAGTGACCATCCGCACGATTGAATGTGCGATTGTTGACCGTGGCTTTGCAGAGGGCTGGATCCAGCCACAGATTGCCGAACAAAAGAGCGGTAAAAAGGTCGCCATCATTGGTGCGGGACCCGCTGGTCTGGCCGCAGCGCAACAGCTGGCGCGAACGGGTCATGATGTCCATCTTTTTGAAAAAAACCTGAAGGCGGGTGGCTTGTTGCGCTATGGCATCCCTGATTTCAAAATGGACAAAGCGCTGATCGAGCGCCGGGTCGAGCAGATGCAGGCCGAGGGCGTAACCTTTCATTTTGGTGCTCATATCGGCGTTGACACAAAGCTTGTTGATTTGCAGAGCGGCTATGATGCCGTGTTGCTAACCGGCGGTTCTGAACAGCCGCGCGATTTGCCCGTTGAAGGACGTTCGCTTGACGGGGCGCATTTTGCCATGGAATTCCTCACTCAGCAAAACCGCCGCAATGGTGATGAGCCCATTGGTTCGGTGGACCCTATTCTGGCGACGGAGAAACATGTCGTGGTGATTGGCGGCGGCGATACTGGTTCGGATTGCATCGGCACCTCTATTCGCCAGAAAGCCGCTAAGGTCACCCAGCTGGAAATTATGCCAAAACCTCCCGAGCAACCCGACAAGGGCCTGACCTGGCCGGACTGGCCGAACCGTATGCGCACGTCTTCGTCGCAACAAGAGGGGGTGACGCGCGATTTTTCAGTGATGACCACCAAAATAAATGGCGAAAATGGCAAGGTCACTTCGATTAGCTGTGCACGCGTCGATGATAAATTTCAGCCGATCGAGGGCAGTGCATTTGAGTTAAAGGCCGACCTTGTTCTGTTGGCCATGGGGTTTGTACATCCCGTTCATGAAGGCATGTTGAGCGAGCTGGAGCTAACCCGCGACCCGCGCGGCAATGTGCTGGCCAATGAGCAGCAATATGCGACTTCTGTTGAAGGCATATATGCGGCCGGTGACATGCGTCGTGGGCAGTCTCTCGTCGTCTGGGCCATCCGCGAGGGGCGTCAGGCCGCCCATTCGGTTGATAAATATTTGATGGGTGAAACCTTGTTGCCGCGATAATTTAGAGTGGCGTATTTACAACTGATGGTGTCCGGCGTTAGAAAATATCTGCTCACTTATTCTTTACAGGACGCCCCATGCCCAAAAATATTTTTATCAGTTACCGCCGCGACGATAGCAAATATCAGGCACGGGAGGTCAGAAGTGGCTCGGTTTGTTTGTACAGTCTGATCTGATTTTATAAGTGGGTTCTGGCCTTTTTCATGCTGCGACCGGGATGGGTTGCAGCTGGTTTGTTCGCAGTGAGAGCGCGCCCCGTAGAACAAAGCATCCGGGCTTTGGTTTGCGGGGTTTTGTCGTTTGATCAGAAGATAAAGTCGCTGGCTGTGATATTGGCGTCGCCAACGGCCTGGCTGCCAGCGCCCCAGAGATAGAGAACATCGCCGCTGCCGCCATAGGTAATCCAGGTGAAGCCGCCAGCAATCTGGCCGACCGTCACATCAGCCATGCTGTTGGCGGATGATCCTGAGAGGTCAATCAGATCAATGCCGTCTTCAAAATCGTAGATGACATCAACGCCATCGCCATCGACAAATACGAAATGGTCCGCGCCGCCACCGCCACCGCCGGTGATGGCATCGCCCCACATCCAGTCATTGCCGGTGCCCGCATTGACAATATCGGCCCCCGCTTCGCCGATCAGCAGATCAGGATTGGCGCCGCCATAAAGAAAATCATTGCCAGCGCCGCCATAAGCCACGTCAACGCCGTTGCCACCATAGATCGTATCATTATCTGCATAGCCATAAAGATAATCAAAACCGTCCTGGCCATAAAGAATATCGTTGCCAGCGCCGCCATAGACCCAGTCAAAACCGGTGCCGCCATAGCCTTGGTCATTGCCATCGCCAAGCACCAGAATATCACCGCCGTCTTCACCATAAACCTGAACGGTTGTGTAATCTGATGTCTGTAAATTGGGGTGATCTTTCTGCCAGCATGCTGGCAGAAAGATCTGATCAGACATAAACGGTGTTCTTTCAATGACGAAGGAGCACACTATGCCCGAGAAGTTTGATAACATTATTGGCGAGCTGATGAAAGAGCTTGTCATGAACGGTCCTGATGGAATAGCGCCGTTTTTTACAACCGCCCCTTCAACATTGAGATGCAACATTCTGTCTACGTTCCTTTGAAAACACCACATCTGGGGTTTTATATTCAAGCCATTTTCGGGGACGATGGTTC
>JAKIUO010000059.1 GCA_021647535.1 Hyphomicrobiaceae bacterium | reverse complement strand
AAGCAGCACGGATGAAGCCGTTGAAGCGGGCGTTTCCCTACAAGTGGCGCTGGACGCCAAAGAACGCTCCACGGTGAAACTCAAAGGTACGCACAAGCGCAGCCAATATGACAAGGTCGAAGCTATTGAAGGCAGCCTGACGCGTAAACTCTCCGACAATTGGAGCGTGACCGGTGGTGTACGGGCCGATGATCGTCAGCTTAAAAATGGCACATCTGCTGGCAAGGATGGCGAGGGTCATCGTGTCGATCTGGCCGGACGAGTTGAGTTTCGCCCGACGATCGAGGAAGGGGTTGCCCCGTGGATGGTCTATGGTTTCGGGCAGGGAACGGTTTCTAAAAACACGGCACGGCGCGACAATCATCGCGGTGGTGTTGGGGGTGAAGCACAGCTTACCGAAAAACTGAAAACCAGAGGGGAAGTGTCCAGCGGTACGGGCGGCTTTGGCGCTATGGCCGGGGCTGATTACAAGGTTGATGAGGACACAACACTCTATCTGAACTATCGCCTCGATACGGACTATGCCAGTTCGAATGTTGGGGGGCGCTATGGCGTCCTGACCAGCGGCGGACGCACTCGCTTTAACGATAATCTGTCATTGTTTGCCGAAGAACGCTATTATCATGGCGATGGCCCAACCGGTCTGGCCAATGCTTTTGGTCTCGATTTTTCTTTCTATGACCACTGGAATTTTGGCTTCAACACCGAGTTTGGAGAGCTCAGTGATCCAGCTCTTGGCAGCCTTGATCGCAAGGCGGGGGGCATTACGCTGGGCTATGGCCGCACCGGTTTCAAATATGTCTCCAGCCTTGAGGGCCGCTATGAAGATGGCAGTGCTGGCGAGCGCCAGACCATATTGACGCGCAATGTCGTAACCGCAGACCTCAATAAAGATCTGCGCCTGTTGGCCCGTTTCAACGCTTCATGGTCAGACAGCTCGCTCGGCGAATTTTATGACGCTGATTATATGGAAGCCGTGGCCGCCTTTGCCTATCGCCCGGTGGATAATGATCGTCTCAATATGCTGTTCAAATACACTTATTTTGCTGATCTGCCGACGGCTGGACAGATCTCCAGCGGCGGCACGCTGGCTGATTATGCCCAGCGTTCCAACGTGCTGGCTCTTGATGGTGGCTATGATGTGTTGCCCTGGCTGACCGTTGGCGGCAAATATGCCTTCCGGCTTGGCGAGCTGCGTGACAATCGTGTGGGCGGCAAATGGTTTAGCAGTATGGCCCAGCTCGGCATTGTCCGCGCTGACCTGCATCTGGTGCACGAATGGGACTTGGTACTGGAAGGCCGGGTGCTCGATCTGAAAGAAGCGGGTGATCGCAAATATGGCGTGCTGGCCGCCGTTTATCGTCATATCAATGATAATATGAAGGTGGGCGCGGGCTATAATTTCGCCGATTTCAGCGACGATCTCACTGACCTTGATTATAGACATCAGGGCTGGATGCTGAACGTGACGGGCAAGTTTTAGGGGGATATATTAACGACTATATCGTCGGTTGCCCTGCCGGGCGGGCGTCTTGACAGACAGTCTTGGGGACTGGTCCCCAAACCCCAATTGTCAGATGGTTTCCAAAGGCTCGCCTTTGGCGCCAGCGGCATAGGCTGCCTTTACAACCGCATTTGCAGGATGTGTTCGGCTTCAGTGTCGGTGAGGACAATCGGATTTGTTTTCATGCTCGACGGGCTGATATTTTTGATGAGGCGGGGGAAGTCTTTACGTGTCACGCCAAAGCTTGCAAGGCGCGGTAGCTCAAGGCCTATGGTCCAGTCATCAATGACTTCTTCCAGTACGATGAGCGCAGAAAATTTAGCGAGGCCCGGATCATCCATCATTAATTGGCCGACCTTGACATATTTGGCCAGCGCCGGGCTGTTTTTGTCGGGACGTTCGGTGAGGGCGGCGATGTTGACTTTGGTGGCAGCCCCAACCAGCGTGCCGCAAACGACGCCATGCGGAATGGGGAAAAACGCGCCAAGCGGCGAGGCCAGCCCATGCACACTGCCCAGGCCGGTTTGCGCCAGATTGATGCCGGACAATAGCGAGGCCAGCGCCATATGATAGCGTGCGTCTGCATCTTCTCCCCGGCTTTCATAGAGCCGCGCCAAGCCCTCACGCACCGCCATCAGCCCTTGCAGGGCGAGGGCGTCGGTCATTGGGTTGGCTTTGGTAGAGACATAGCTTTCTAGCAATTGTGTAAAGGCATCCATGCCGTTGCCAGCGATCACTTCTGGCGGGCAGCTGGCCAGCAGGTCGGGATCGACCACGGCCCATTGCGCCACCAGCTGTTCATCGCGAAAACTTTTCTTGAAGCCATCTTCATCATGCCTTGAAAGCACCGCGTTTTTGGTGGCTTCCGAGCCGGTGCCTGCCGTTGTTGGCACGGCGATGAACGGGGTGGCGGGGCCTTTATATTCCAGCTCCGGCCCGACGCCTTCGAGATAATCCATGGCGCTATGGCCGGTGCCGAGCAGGCCGGCGATGGCCTTGGCCTCGTCAAGCACGGAGCCGCCACCAATGCCAATCACCACGTCTATTTTTTCGCCCGCCAGTTCAGCGACTTTTTCATCGACCTGTTCGGGGGTCGGTTCGCCAGCGCTGCGTTTCATATGGGTGATCGTAACGTCGAGGCGCTTAAATTCTTTTTGCAGATCAGCCCAGCTTTGCGTATCGGTAAAACTTTTGTGCCCGGTCAAAATGAGGGCGTGCGTTCCATTGGCGGCGGCAAGTTCGGGTACGTGGGCGATGGTGCCGGGGCCAAACTCAATGCGTGGCAGGCGGGCGATGGAAAAGGCGGGCAACGGAAAGCTCATGGGCGGGGCCTCAATACATGTACCAGGTAACAAAAACGGCAGAAATCGCAGTAAGAATCAATAGCTTGATGCCGCCCATGATCAGAATGCGGCGCATCATGGCGCGGGTTTCGGCTTTGTGTTTGTCCTGCAACTCGCGCTGTTCCTCTTCGTTCATATGCGGCCCTGCTTTTCGTTTCGGGCGCAGGCATTTGTCGCCAACGCATTTTGTTTTATTACGTCGCCATATCAGCACAGTCGATCCGTTTCGACAAGCTTTGTACTGTATGATCGGTCCACAGGGCTACCAGACGCAGATTTTAAAATCTGTACCGATCCAGCAGGCGCGGTCTATGCGCGAGCGCCGGGCGGGACCCCAGCGTGAGTTGATGCCGACCGTCGTGAGGCCACGTACCTCTGCCTGACCGGGCGATAGGAGGGTGACTGATATTTGATCAATATTTGCGAAAAAGGGTTGGTTGGATCTGGGGGAGCTGACGGCAAAGGAGCCGCCCCGTTCTGCGGTGAAATCACAGGACCCCTTAAAGTCGGTACTGCCACTCGATTGTATCAGACAGTGCGCGCTGCGTGCCTGAAGGGGCGAGGTTGCGCATATGCCCAGACCAAGCAAACCGACACAAAAAAATTTCAACCTTCTATCTGTCATATGATCTTGTTCCTTTAGAAATACTGCGCTGCCGCTGGTCCTTTCAATATGCAGAATTGTTGGCCATCCGTAAAGTGGCTCAGTTTTTCCCGTTCTCAGGCGGTGCTTGGGGATGCGTGGGGGGGGCTCGTACGTCCCGGAGGTTGATACTCAAAACAACGGCTCAATTTCGACAAGCCTCGGTTTTCTCGTTCCCAAGCTCAGCTTGGGAACGCATGAGGGGACGCTCTGCGTCCCGAAGCAGCGGAAACCAACCCCTAAACATCCAGCATATCCGCGTCCGCAAATTCCGCATTGGCCTGAATGAAGTGGAAGCGGGCCTCTGGCTTATTGCCCATCAATTGCTGCACAGTCTCGCTGGTTTCGTCGCGCTCTTCGTCGTCGATTTGCACTTGCAGGAGGGTGCGTTTGCCCGGGAGCATGGTGGTTTCTTTGAGCTGGGCGGCCATCATTTCGCCAAGGCCTTTAAAGCGGCCAATGTCGATTTTGCCGCGCCCCGAAAACTCTTTGGCGAGCAGCTCGTCCTTATGGGCATCGTCGCGCGCATAAAGCGTTTTTGAGCCTTGCGTGATGCGATAGAGCGGTGGCACGGCGACGAACAAATGGCCCTCGTCGATGAGCTTTGGCATCTGGCGATAGAAAAAGGTGATGAGCAGGGCGGCGATATGCGCCCCGTCAACATCGGCATCGGTCATGATGATGACGCGCTCATAACGCAGATCGCTCTCGGCATAGGAACTGCCAACCCCGCAGCCCAAAGCCAGCGTTAAATCGTTCAGCAGCTGGTTGGAAGAGATCTTGGCGCTGGAGGCGTTGGCGACGTTGAGAATCTTACCACGCAGGGGCAAAATGGCCTGATTTTTACGGTTGCGGGCCTGCTTGGCCGAGCCGCCCGCACTGTCCCCTTCGACAATAAAGATTTCGGCGTTTTTAGAGCCGCGCTGTGAGCAATCAGCCAGCTTGCCGGGAAGGCGCAGCTTTTTGGTGGCGGATTTGCGTGACACTTCCTTGTCGCGGCGGCGTTTCAGGCGTTCTTCGGAGCGATCTACGACCCATTCGAGTAGTTTTGTGGCCGCTTTGGGGTTGGCCGTCAGCCAGTGATCGAAGGCATCACGCACGGCATTTTCGACGATGCGGGTGGCGACAGTACTCGCCAGTTTTTCCTTGGTCTGCCCCTGAAATTCAGGTTCGCGAATGAACACCGACATCATCGCCCCGGCGGTGCTGAGCACATCGTCAGCAGTAATCTGGCTGGCTTTTTTGTTCTTGGTCATCTCGCCATAGGCCCGCAAGCCCTTGGTCAGGGCGCCGCGCACGCCGGTTTCATGGGTGCCGCCCTCAATGGTTGGTACGGTGTTGCAATAGGTATTCATGAAGCAATCGGCATTGGCGATCCAGGTGATGGCCCATTCGACAGAGCCATGGCCCCCTTCTTTTTCGAGCTTGCCGGCAAAAATATCATTGGTGACGGTGACCAGGCCCTCAATGCGCTCCTCGACAAAATCTTTCAGGCCGCCGGGGAAATGAAAGGTCGCTTCTGCCGGGACATTGTCTTTTTCGCTGATCAGTTCCGGGGCGCATTTCCAGCGGATTTCAACGCCGCCAAACAGATAGGCTTTGGAGCGCGCCATGCGCATCAGCCGGACCGGGCGGAACAAGGTGTTATCGCCAAAAATCTGCGCGTCGGGATGGAACAGAACCGAGGTGCCGCGCCGGTTGGCAACTTTGCCCAGTTTTTGCAGCTTGCCCTGAACGATGCCGCGTGAAAACTCCTGCCGGTAGAGTTTTTTGTCCCGCGCCACTTCAACGATCATCACATCAGAAAGCGCATTGACGACGGAAGCGCCAACCCCATGCAGACCGCCGGATGTCTGATAAACTTTGCTGTCGAACTTGCCGCCCGCATGTAGGGTGGTGAGGATCACTTCAAGCGCCGATTTGTCCTTGAATTTGGGATGTGGATCGACCGGAATGCCCCGGCCATTATCGCTGACTTTCAAGGAATTGTCGGCCATTAGCTCGACTTCGATCCAGGTGGCGAAGCCGGCAACGGCTTCGTCCATGCTGTTGTCAATGACTTCGGCGAACAGATGGTGCAGCGCCTTGCGGTCGGTGCCGCCAATATACATGCCGGGGCGGCGGCGCACAGGTTCAAGGCCTTCCAGAATTTCGATGTCGGCGGCAGTGTAATCGCCTTCGGCAGTTTTGGGCGGGCGCTTGGCCTTGCTTGCTCTTTTGGCAGGCGCTTTTTTGGGGGGTGTTGATTGCTGGCTCATTGGTGCTTTTGTCGGCTCGCTCTTTGTTGGGGCTACAGGCGCAGGGGTGGGTTTGTCCACCTTGCCCGCTTTGTTTTCATCACCAGGCGCATGGGCTCCCAGCTCGCTTGAAAACAGATCAAGGCTTTCTTCTTCATGCTTTTGTCGGCTTTTGTTTATCGGCTTGTCGTCTGGGCCGGACGGTGTCTGGGCCGTGGCAGGCGTCTCGCTGGCTTTGGCATTGTCTTTATCGAGGGCAGCATCGTCCGCTTTTGATTTGTTGAAAAACTTCTTGAACAGCGCCATAGCGTCCTCTCTTTGTACCATTATGTCCCTTTATGCAGCCGCGATATTTACGAAAATATCAGGGTTAAGCAAAAGGTTTGAAAAACAAAAAACGCATGACAGGATAAAACCGAATCTGATCGACTATAGCAGGTTTGTGGCAAGGTATAGAGGGATTTGCCATGGTTTTGTCAGGGGAGGTGGGTAACTTTGTGTTGTTCCCGGACAGTCGTGGTTCTGCATATTGCCATAAAATGCCTGACAGATCGGGTGAAATGGTATAATCTGCCTCCAAAAGAAGAATGTGCAGAGGGGGTTGCTTGGTTATGTGGTTTTTTAGCGGGTTTTGGCGTTTGTTGCTAGGTTTCTGGCGCTTGCTGGTGGGCTTGGTCATTGGCGCGATTCTCTATGTGTGGATGTTTTTCGAGTTCAAGCATGTCTGGCAGGGTATTCACCATCAGGTGAATTATTTCATGGAGTGGCTGGTCAGCCAGCCCATGCTCTTGGAATATTCTCAGTGGAACACGCTGCTCAACCTGGATGACAAGCTGACTTTTGCGCTGTTCATCATGATGGGGCGCATTATCTGGCTGGTTATAGAAGCGGTTTTGTTTTCATTTCCGCGCTGGCTTATTTTTGGACGCTCATCCAACCCAACGCCGCTTGGTGAAAATGGCATCCCGAAAGCCTATCTGGATGTGGAGGCACCGGTGGTTTCGGCTGCCGCTGTGGCGCAGGCCGCAAACCCGGCATCGCCGAGCCAGCAAGTCCCGGTGCAACAGGGAACCGGCCTTGAAACAGTGATTGACACGGCAAATGTGCCAGAAGTACCCGCAGAACTCTTGGCCCGTGCGACCAGCAGCAAGCTGGGCGTAAGTCTGGATAGCCTGCAGGAAAAAGTGGGTAATATGGCAAGTTCTACTGATACAATAGGCGATGATAAAACCAGCTGACAAGAGAGCTGTTTTTGCGAACAAAGATCGTCCAGCTGCTCGCAAAACTGTGATCATGGATGGATTGCAATCTCCTGATGCTTTTCGTAAACAGATAACAGACCAGTTGGTTTGTTTGTCATTTTACTAAAAAGGATCACTGCCATGAGCGACTATTTCCCCCTGCACAAAAGAGACAGCGCCCCGGATGACAGCAAAGGCGTGTTGGCCGCGATGCGCAACAAGTTCGGATTTGATCTTAACCTGTTCGCCAAGCTGGCGACCTCTTCCAAGACGCTCAAAGCTTATACAGGGGTCAACGAGATTTTCGCCCGCAGCAGTTTTTCGCCGCTGGAACAGCAAGTGGTGCTGCTAAGCGTCTCGAATTATAATGGCTGCAATTATTGCGTCGCTGCTCATACCACCGGCTCACTGGCTGGCGGGCTGCAAGAGGATGTAATCCGCGCGGCAGCTGCTGGAACGATGATCTCTGACCCCAAACTCGAAGCCTTGCGCCAGTTCACCCACAAAATGGTCGACCAGCGTGGGGAGTTGAAAGAGGGCGAGCTCGAAGCGTTTCTGGCGGCTGGCTACACACCCGAAAATGCGTTGGAAGTCGTCACCGGGATCGCCCTCAAGACCATCTCCAACTATGCTAATCATATTATGGATACGCCGCTCGATGAGCCGTTTAAGGCCAATGACCCAAAAGCGTGAGGTTGTTTTCGCTGCGCGAACGGGGCCAGCCCCGAGCCCCGTTGGGGAACGAGTTCCCCAAACCCCTTACTTTTTTAAATTTGAGAAAGAAGGGGGTTTGGGGGAACACTTTCCCCCAACTGGGTGTGGGACTGGTCCCACTTGCGTAGCAAGCAGTCATACCTGAAGGTATTTAAACTGACCCATAGTATTTTCGTAATCCTTTGGTTTGAATTTGTTTTTAAGTGGGGGTGAGAGCCATTCTTTGTGCGTTCTGGTATTACAGCTTCAACGCCAGTCTGTAGCCTTGTGATATAGCGCGCAGGGCGTCGAGTTCGCTGGCTTTTGCTGCGCCGCCAATAATGTGGGGCGAGAGGCCGAGGGCCTGTAGGTCTTCGTGCAGGGTGGTGACGCTTTGCTGCCCGGCGCAAATGATGAGAGTATCTACGGGTAGCGTCATTTTTTTGCCGTTGAGTGTGATGTGCAGGCCTTCATTGTCAATTTTCTTATATTCGACCCCGGTGAGGATTTGTACGCCGCGTTGCTTGAGCCCTCGCATCAGCGCCCAGCCGGTTGTAAAGCCAAGGCTGCGCCCCGCTTTGCCAGGGGTGCGTTGCAAAAGGGTGATGTGGCGCGGGCTGGCTGTGGGGCTGCCTGTGCGAAGGCCTCCAGCAGATTGCAGCCCGGTATCAACGCCCCATTCTTTGAAAAAACTGTCAATGGGCTTCTCATTATCCTCTGTTGTGCTCGACAGAAAATCGGCGACATCAAAGCCGATGCCTCCCGCGCCAATAATAGCGACGCGCTCGCCAGCCTGTTTTTCACCCGATAGAATTTGCGGATAGGGGACAAGGCTGGAGTGTTCGATCCCCTCGATCTCGATCCTTCTTGGCGTGACGCCGGTGGCGATGATGAGCTCGTCAAAACCCTGTTTTTGCAACCAGGCGGCATCGACTGCTACCCCTGTTTTCACATCGACATTGCCCTTGGCCAACTGCTTGTTAAAATAGCGCAACAATTCGTCAAATTCCTGCTTGCCGGGAACGTTGCGCGCCAGCAGCAATTGCCCGCCCAGCCTGTCACCAGTTTCATAAAGCGTCACATGATGGCCCCGTGCGCCCGCAATGCTGGCCGCTGCCATGCCTGCCGCGCCGCCGCCAATCACCGCAATGCGTTTGGGATTTTTGGTTGGCACGATCTGCAATTCATCTTCAAAACCGGCGCGCGGATTGACAAGGCAGGTGGCAGCGCGGCCCTTGAAGATAAAATCCAGACAGGCCTGATTGCAGGCAATACAGACATTAATTTCGTCGCGCTGGTGAAGAGCGGCTTTGTTGACAAAATCCGGGTCGGCCAGCAACGGGCGGGCCAGATAGGCCAGATCGCAGGATTCATCGGCCAGCAATTCTTCGACCGTTTCGGGGGTGTTGAGGCGATTGGCTCCGACCACGGGAATACTGACTGCTTGTTTGATGCGTCTGGCGGCAAAGCTCCAGGCCCCGCGCGGCACCATATAGGCGATGGTCGGAATGCGCGCTTCATGCCAGCCAATGCCGGTGGAAATGATGTCGGCTCCAGCCTGTTCAATCTTTTTGGCGAGCGTGATAACCTCTTCGCCCGTGGCTCCATCCGGCACCAGTTCGAGTGCCGACAGGCGGTAAATGAGGGCGAAATTTTCTCCCGTGGCGGCGCGGATGGCCTTGACGATTTCCACTGGGAAGCGCTGGCGGTTGTCCGTTGAACCACCCCAGGCATCCTTGCGTTTATTGGTGCGCAGGGCGGTGAACTGATTAATCAGATAGCCTTCTGATCCCATAATCTCAACCCCGTCATAGCCCGCTTTTTGAGCCAACAGCGCACAATTGGCAAAGTGCTTGATGGTCTGCTCGACTTCATCCGTTTCAAGGGCGCGCGGCGTCAGCGGGCTGATGGGCGCGCGCAGGGCACAAGGGGCAACGATATCAAGAGTTGCGCCATAGCGACCGGCATGAAGAATTTGCAGCGCGATACGCCCGCCCGCCTTATGCACAGCTTTCGTGACAATCTCGTGATCCTCCAGCTGGCTCACATCACTCAGTATGGGGCCGTTTGGTTCCAGCTGTCCCGCTTCATTTGGCGCATGGCCACCGGTAATAATCAGCCCGACACCACCCCTGGCCCGCTCGGCGTAAAAGGCGGCAAGGCGGGCGCTGCCGTCTGGCATTTGTTCAAGGCGGGTGTGCATGGCCCCCATAATGATACGGTTTTTAAGCGCGAACGATTTCAGGTGAAGCGGCGCCAGCATGTGAGGATAAGGGGTGTTTTTGGTCATGCGTTTTTTTCCTCGCTTGGTCGTTCAGCTGATTGCGTTTTGACGGAGTTGATCTTCCATGATAGGCCGGTTTTATGATTTCTGTCATCCTACCAACCCTTGACGCCGAGCGCGAGCTCGCTGCCACCCTGACCGCTCTTGTCCCGGCCAGCATTGCCGGTGTGGTGCGCGAAGTCATCATAGTGGATGGCGGCTCGAATGATGCCACCTTGAAAATTGCCGACGATGCCGGATCGAAGATTTTGTCTTGTGCCAAGGGGCGCGGTGCGCAGCTCGCCAAGGGGGCGGGGGCTGCCGTTGGGCCATGGCTGTTGTTTTTGCACGCCGATACCGTTTTGGAGCCGTGTTGGTGCGCGCAGGCCAGCAGTTTTATGGAACGTATGGACAAGCGCGATCTGGCACGCCAGGGCGCGGCAGCTTTTCGCTTTGCGCTCGATGATGAAGGTTTTACGCCGCGCTTTGTCGAACATATGGTCGGGCTGCGCTCTACTGTTCTGAAAATGCCCTATGGCGATCAGGGATTGCTGATCTCAAAACGGCTTTATGAGGAGATTGGCGGCTATAAGCTGCTGCCCTTGATGGAAGATGTGGAACTGGTGCGTCGTATTGGCGCCAAGCGCCTGCATATGCTGCCCGCCAAAGCGCTGACCAGCGCTAATCGTTATGTCAGCGAGGGTTACGGGGCACGCATCAGGCGCAACCTCACATGTCTTGGCATGTATTACGCGGGGGTAACGCCCGAAAAAATAGCGCAGTATTATGAGCGGGGCAGCAATGAAAAAAAGCGATAATACGCTGGTCGTGATGGCTAAAATGCCGTCAGCCGGACGGGTCAAAACAAGGTTGGCGCGCGATATCGGCACCGCTGAGGCTTTGCGCTTTTACCGCCACCAACTGGCGCAGACCTGCCGCACTCTGGCCCATAATCGACGCTGGCAGCTGGTCTTGTCGCTGTCCCCGGATCATGCCCGATGGGGCAGGCACTTGCCGGTTGATGGCCTGATCGGGCAGGGGCGCGGCGGACTGGGAGAGCGTATGCAAGGCCTCTTTGACCATGTAGCAGACGGGCCACTGATCATAATCGGCGCGGATATTCCAGCCATTACGCCAATAATGATCGGCAAGGCCTTCCAACATCTCAAGCGCCACGATTTCACCTTCGGCCCCGCAACAGATGGCGGCTTCTGGCTGGTCGGCCAACGCCGCCGTCCGCGCGTGTACGAGGCGTTTAATCAGGTGCGCTGGTCTACGTCCCATGCTCTTGAGGATACGCTGGAAAATATAGCTGGTTGCTCGGTTGCTTATGTGGATGAACTCAATGATATCGATACCGGCGCTGATATTATAGGCGGCGCTGTGTGAGCCACTGCGTGGCTCGCCCTCGCCGGGCGGGCAGCCTGTTCAGCTGGAACCAAAGGCGAGCCTTTGGAAACCATAGGGGTTTGGAGACTGCTTCGATAAGGGCTAAGTTAGTCATTCTGGTTCCCAGGCTCTGCTTGGGAATCCGTGGTGGGACGCTCTGCGTCCCGAGTGAGCGCATGGAATAAGCTAAACCGGGACGCAGAGCGTCTGTGACATGCGTTCCCAAGCAGAACTTGGGAACGAGTAGAAAGGGGGCAGCCCCTTTCATCTCCTTTTCAATTGGGGTTTGGGGACTGGTCCCCAAGACGGTCTGTCAAGACGCCAAGCCTAGCAAAGAGAACAATGGCTGGCGAGGGCAAGCTGCCAAGCCGTTTATGTTTCCAGAAAACGTGGCATGAGCGCAACCAGGTTGCACGGTCCGTGGCGGCTGTCGAGTTGGTGCACGAGTATACCGTTCCAGGCGTCTTTGCAGGCACCTGGCGAACCGGGCAGGGAGAACAGCATGGTGCCGTTGGCGAGGCCGGCACAGGCGCGCGAGGCCATGGTTGAGGTGCCGACGGTTTGATAACTCAGCATGTGCATGAGGACGGAAAAACCGTCTATTTTCTTGTCATAGAGGGGGGTTACGGCTTCGACGGTGACATCGCGTCCGGTCAGGCCGGTGCCCCCCGTGGTGATAACGACATCGGTGCCTGTATCGTGGATGTGTTTTTTTATTGCGGCCTGAATGTCGTCCTTATCGTCGGTGATGATTTGGCGCGAGATGCAGCTGTGTCCGGCCTCTGTCAGCATTTTTTCCAGCCGGTCACCGGAGCGGTCATCTTCTTTGGTGCGCGTATCTGAAATGGTCAGCACGGCGATATGCAGGGGGTGAAAGTCTCGTTTTTCGTCAATTCCGGGCATGGGCTAGCCTTTATAAATATTCGTTTTGCACACTATAAGCATATGCGGCACTTCTGTCATTTGATCTGCCGCAACAGCTCAGGTTTCAGCACAGTCACATATGTTTCAATATACCCAAAATACTCGAAAACCCCAAAAAAGGTTGCGAAAGACCGTTGTCCGATCAAAGAGGTTCATTCGTCAGCAGCCAAATCGCCATAGCTGCAGGGCCATTCAATTCTCAGGCAACTCGCTTCGCGAATGGGCTATCGCCCACACCCATTCGGGGAAAGCCTCCCCGAACCCCCGCTTTTTTTACTTTCAAATAGAAAAACGGGTGGTTTGGAGGGTGGTCCTCCAACGGGGTTCGGGGCTGGCCCCGTCGCGGAGCGAGGCTACGTTAGAATTGAATTGCCCTGGCCATAGCTGCGGGCTATAGTTTAAAAATTTATATTTATGGTCTCTTGTATGATAGGGTGTCGCACATGATATATTCGACGAAGATTGTGGTGTGTACTGGAGAATGCTTATGGTTGATATTGCGACGACTGCAGATGGGGCTCCCGTTCAAAATGGCAATGGCAAGAGCATTAAACTTTACAGCTATTCACAGCTGTTTTATTTTTGGCCGGTATGGGTCACCTGCCTGACGCTTGGCGGTGTTTTAACCTATGTGGAAGAGCCGCCCCTTGAAAACTATTATGGTCTGATTTTTGTTGGCGTGCTCATTTATACCATTACCGCTACATCGATAAATATTCGTGGTTTGTGGTTTCTTTTGCTGACCGCCGTTCTTGTCATACTCAGTCTGGTGTCTGTGATGCTCAAAGTGGATGACGAAATCCTCATGTATATCCTTGAGCTGAAACTCAACGCCAATGCCGGTCTTTATCTGACGATTGGGACTGTGCTGGCGGCATTATGGTCCGCCACAACTTTTGTCTATGACCGGTTGCGCTATGTCAAAGTCAGAAGAGGGCGTATTCAGGTCGTTCGTAGTACGGGGGAGGGCATCAGGGATTATGATACTTTCGGCATGACCATGAGTAAAAAGCGCGATAATTTTGCCCAGCACTGGATTCTGGGTCTGGGCTCAGCCGATATTGTCATCAGGCCCAAGGATAATGACCCGATCTGTATTCCAAATGTTTTACGGAGCGGTAGCAAGCTTGCCCAGATCGAAGAGCTTTTGGATCGTTGAGCCTTTAATTTTCGGGTTTATGAGGAAAGGTCTTTCCACAAGGGCACACCAAGATGTGCAGCCAGAAGGTCGGCGTCTCTCAGGGCTTTGTCGCGGCGAAAATAGGTGACCACAGGCTTGCGGGAATGATCGGCCAGAACGAGGTTGATCTGGAAATTGGTATATTGGGTCGTGCGGTAGGGCAGGAGTTGCACAGCTTTGATTTCATCAATCCAGACCCCGTCCTCTTTTTTCCACCCCAGAATAAAGAACCCTCTCTTTTGATCAAGGCGCAGCGGCGTCATGCTTTCAAACATTGCGTAGAGGCCAGTGCCGACAAAAAGCAGAGGGAAGAGGACAAGCAGCTGCCACCAGCCTTTATTATAGGTGAATAAATAGGCAAGACTGTAGGCGAACAGACTTAAAACGAGAAAGAAAGCGCCAATGGAAGTGTTGGCCAGGGTTGGTTTGAAGACAAGCGTACCGGCTCTTGTTTTGCGCAGTTTGTGGGTATCAAAATTGGCGGCTGATGTCTCTATGGCCGTCCATTTGGTTTTGGCGGCGCGTTCATCGCCATATTTTTCGAATAGTTCGTCGGCAATGTCGCGTTTTGAGAGGGAGGGGCTATTGAGATTCCGCCCACAATTATAGCATTTGTCAGGGCTTTTTATGGCTCGGCGCGAGAGCAACTGGACATGGCAGGTGGGGCACCTGATCTGGTCGAGCACAATATAAAGCCCGGCACCAAATGACAGGATGCTCCAGAAAAACAGCCAGAAAAACCAGAAACCACCGAGGTGTCCGGCAAAGGCGAGATAAAGTATGAGGAGGATACCGGCGAAATAAAGGGTGCGCAGCCGTTTCAGCTGTAGCTTTAAAAAGTTGATTTCGGGGTCATATGCCAGAGGTCTGTCTCCCTATTCTTCCTTATGGACTCTGAGTTTTTGCCGAATCATCAGGAGATCGTGCCAGGCGAGTTTTTTGGCGGCTGGCGTGCGCAAAAGATAGGCTGGATGCAGGGTGGGCATGATTTGCACGCTTTGGCCGCCAATATCAACCTCATGCCATTTGCCGCGCAGGCGCATGATGCCGCTTTTGGTGGAGAGCAGGTTTTTGGCGGCAGGGCCCCCGAGTGCCACAATGATTTTGGGTTTGATAAGCTCGATGGAGCGTTCCAGGAACGGGCGGCAGATTTCGGTCTCGCTGATTGTCGGATTTCGATTGCCGGGGGGGCGCCAATAGACCGTGTTGGTGATCCACACATCTTCCTGGCGTGACAGTTCGACAGCGGCCAGCATTTTGTTGAGCAATTGCCCGGCCCGGCCCACAAATGGCACGCCCGCCAGATCCTCATCGCGTCCCGGTGCTTCGCCAACCAGCATAAGAGGGCTTTGCGGATTGCCATCGGCGAAACACATGTTTTTGGCCATTTTTTTCAAGGAACAGCCATCAAATGCGGTAAGTGCGGATCTCAGTTCCTCCAGGTTTTGTGCTTTGGCCGATATTTCACGCGCTTCCAGCACGGCTTGCGCCGGGATGGCGGCAGCTTTGGTGTGATCGGCATGGGCCTGTTTTGGGGCCTGTTTTGGAGCTTGATTGGGGGCGCGTCTTTGCGGGCTTGCCGTCAGGGGGCCTTTGCTGCGGGGAGCTGTTGGGCGCGGACGTGCGGGCGCGAACTGGACGGGCGGATTTTTGGCGACCTCGAACCAGTCTGTTGTTTGCTCGCCAAAAATCGTCTCGACTCCGTTCATATGATACCAGTCGAGAACAGCGGCGATTTTTTTTGCATTTTCGACCTTGTTCATGGAAGCAAAGCCTATAAGTTTGCGCGAAGAAAAGAAAGAGCGGCTTTTGACAAGCCCGCAGGAAAAAGCTGGGCCAGCAGGAAAAACAGTAAACGTGCGCGAAAGCATATCTTTTGATGTGGTTCGTGTCGGGGCCGGAGTGGCCGAACTTGTCCGCCGCCATCGCCCTGAAGCCGCTGTCCACTAAAAGTGAACGCTTCAAAACTGAGCTTCTTGAGCCAGTACAAAAGCTGAACGGTTCCAGAAGCGCTCCCCTGGCTCTTCACCCGGGGGCCATGCCACTAACGAAAACGTTCCCGTTTTTTCAACTCATTGCCATTGTGGATCCCGGGTGAAGATCCAGGGCAATTCAATTCTAACGTAGCCTCGCTGCGCGACGGGACCAGCCCCGGACCCCACTGGAGGGTCACCAGACCACCCGTTTTTCTATCTGAAAGTAAAAAAAGCAGGGGTTCGGGGAGGCTTTCCCCGAATGGGTGTGGGCGATAGCCCATTCGCGAAGCGAGTTGCCTGAGAATTGAATGGCCC
>JAKIUO010000058.1 GCA_021647535.1 Hyphomicrobiaceae bacterium | reverse complement strand
GACGTTGTGCTGATCCTTGATGTCATGATGCCGGGGGAAACCGGCTTTGAACTGGCCGCCTCGCTGAAAGGCACCATCAGCGCGCCTATTTTCATGTTGACCGCGCTTGGCGATCCCGAACAAAGGGTGGAAGGCCTGGAGATCGGCGTTGACGACTATATCACCAAGCCTTTTGAACCGCGCGAACTGCTCATCCGTATTGGCAATATTTTACGCCGCATTAAAAAAAGCGGCACCACAAAAGATGAAATCAGCATTGGCGAATTTCGCTTTAATATTGCCCGTGGCGATCTCTCTTCCGACACGCAAGCGGTCAAATTAACGGAACGCGAGCGCGAATTATTGCGTATTTTTGCCCGTCGGCGTGGTCAAACCATTGCCCGTCACGAATTATCGGGCGGCGGCGAAGACAGCTCCGACCGTGCCGTCGACGTGCAAATCAACCGCCTGCGCCGCAAGATTGAAAAAGACCCCACCAACCCGGTCTATCTTCAGACTGTGCGCGGCAAGGGTTATATTCTCCACACCGATGAATAGCAGGCAGGCCCGGCAATGAACATAATTTCCATTTTGACCGAGCAGTTCGTCCGCTTGCGTACCGCACTAAAACGCGTGCTGCCCGACATCATGCCCAAGCGGATTTTTCCACGCACCTTGATTATCATCGCCGCCCCCCTCGTTTTACTGCAATCCATTCTGGCCTTTGTCTCCATGGAGCGCCACTGGCAGCTGGTGACGGATCGCCTGTCTGAATCCACCGCCAAAAATATCGCAGCACTGGTCGACATACATGAAATGGGCCCGAAAGATAAGCAGATCCGCCGCCTTCTGGTGACGACCGCCCACAATCTGGGATTCCGGCTGGATTTTCTCGATAATGCTAACCTGCCGCCCGCCCGCCCCCGGCAAATGTTTGATATTCTCGACAGTATTCTGCGTGATCAGATCGACAGCTTTATTGGTCGCCCGCATTGGGTCGATACGCAAAGCCCCAACAAGCTGGTTGAAGTCCGCATACAATTCAACACTGAAATCCTGCGTTTGTTTTTCAGACGCAAACTGGCCTATGCCGCCAATGCGCATATTTTCATTGTCTGGATGGTGACCTCTTCACTCATCCTTTTGCTCATTGCCGTCCTGTTTTTACGCAACCAGATCCGCCCCATTTTACAGCTGTCAGAAGCCGCCGACCGCTTTGGCAAAGGGCTGCCACCACAAAAAGAATTTCACCCTCACGGCGCACTTGAAATCCGTCAGGCGGCACAGGCCTTTTTGCGAATGCGCGATCGCATTGAACGCCATGTCGAACAACGCACCACCATGCTGGCCGGGGTCTCGCATGATCTGCGCACGATTTTAACCCGTTTCAAACTGGAGCTGGCCTTGTCCGATGACAATGACGAGATCAAAGCCATGCGCAAGGATGTTGACGAAATGCAAGGCATGATCAACGCCTATATGGATTTTGCCAAGGGCGAAGGCAATGAAGAAACCATCCTGACAAATCTGGGAGACCTGCTGGAAGAAATCCGCGATGACATGGCACGCGGCAAAAAAGAAATCGATTTACGCTCCAATATGAAGGCCTCTATTCTGCCCTTGCGCCGCGCTGCCTTCAAGCGCGCCATCACCAATCTGGTCAGTAATGCCACCCGTTATGCTCAAAAAGTCGAGCTGTCGAGCCTCAAGACCCCCACACATATACTGATCCATATTGATGATAATGGCCCCGGCATCCCGCCCGACAAGCGCAAGGAAGTATTCTCGCCCTTTGTCCGGCTAGATGATGCCCGCACGCAATATGAAGGCGGCAGCACCGGCCTTGGCCTATCGATTGCCAATGATATTGTTCACAGCCATGGCGGCAAGATCACTCTCAAGGACAGCAAACTGGGGGGCCTGCGCGCCACCATCCAGATCCCGCTATAAATCATACCAGCTCGCAAAACAAAAAAACCCGACACAGTCTTTGCTATGTGAAAGACTGTGTCGGGTCGATTTTCGTTCAGTTCATCACCGGGTTCAGGACCGCATAACGCTGCCGCAAACCTCATGCACCCTGGTATAAGGGGGCTTTTTCGTGAAGAGCTGAGTATCCAGCTGTTTCAACTGTGAATTAGAAAGGCAGCCACAATTCGAGGAAAGGACGCAGCAATGTTAACGTGAACATCCCGGCTGCAAATAAGAGAGCAAATATGCTCTCAAGTCCAATACCGATAAGTGGCGCGTTGTTTGATTCAATATTCATTGGAGTAACCTCCAGTCTTTTTGTTTGCCAGATGCACCAGGCTTTTTCATGTTAATTGCCCGATCAAGGGTGCATCACACAAGCTGCGTTCCGCAAGGAAGACAGCCTAGCCCCTCATATCTGAGGGAACACCGACTCTACCACCTATTTCCTAACAAGCGATAATGCCGACGTTCAATCTATCATAACATTCGCAGCTTTGCATGTGACAAACTGTTGCTTAACGATGCAACATCTGGAAAACTTGTTTTTCTCATATAATTTAGATATTTAAAAATTCTATCCGTTTCCCATTGCCTGTCTTATGACCTCGGAAACGATCTCGCCCGCCTTAATATTGACACCATTCGACAGGTTTTGATCCGTTTTTAGCGCCTGACCGATTCCCTGATCCGCCATCTTCAAAATAAAGGGTAGTGTTGCATTATTAAGGGCAGCTTTAGATGTGCCCGCCACAGCTCCAGGCATATTGGTCACGCAATAGTGCACCACCCCATATTTGATATAAGTCGGCTCGGCATGGGTTGTTGGACGAGAAGTGGCGATACAGCCCCCCTGATCAATAGCGATATCGACAATGGCCGCACCGCGTTTCATCGCCTTGACCAACTCCTTTGAGACAAGTTTTGGCGCGCTCTCTCCTGGCACCAGCACCGCACCAATCAGCAGATCCGCCCTGGTGACATAGTCTTCAATATGCTTTCTGGTTGAAAATACGGTATTGAGCGAGGTGCCAAGGGCCAGATCTAGTTCGGCAAGGCGCGACAAGGATATATCAAGCACCGAGACGTGCGCCCCCAGTCCCATGGCCATACGCGCCGCATTCATGCCAGCTGTACCCCCGCCAAGCACAACGACCTCTGCCACCTGCACCCCCGAAACACCACCGAGCAATAGCCCAGCGCCGCCCGTTTCCATTTCCAGACAATGCGCCCCCGCCTGCACCGACATACGACCCGCAACTTCGCTCATCGGAGCCAGCAGGGGCAAACCTCCGTAAGTGTCCGTAACCATTTCATAGGCAATGGCGGTCGCTCCCGAGGCCATCAGGGCACGGGTCTGGCGTGGATCATTGGCCAGATGCAGGAACGTGAACAGGGTCTGGCCCTCGCGCAACAAGGCACATTCCGACAATTGTGGCTCCTTGACCTTGATGATCAGCTCGGCCCGCTCAAATATTTCCTTTGCCGAAGTGACAATGCTTGCGCCAACCTTTTTATAATCAGCATTGGAAATACCCGTTTCCAGCGCCGCATCATGCTGCACCAGCACCTCATGTCCCCTTGAGGTCAGCTCAAAAACGCTTGTCGGGGTCAGGCCGACCCGATATTCGTGATTCTTGATCTCTTTGGGGACTCCGATAAGCATAAGAAAATTCCTTCTTGTTGAGAGCCAACAGCCCTGTTAGCGCATATTTTTAGCTCTTTACCCTTTTGATAGCCAATCAATCATGTTAGTCTGGCTTGCACGAGGGAAAAGGTCAGGGGGCGCACTGTAACCAGCTGCCATCGCATTGAAATGAATAACTAATTATAATTCTAGCGATCTTCTCCCTGTGTGCTTGTGAAAAAACAGAGTGTGCTTGTGAAAAAAAATAGCGCATCTGCAATAAAAATTGGGAGAAAAGAATGGAAGCAATGATTAAAGACGTGATGCTGGCAATGATGTCAGCAGTCATGCCATATATGATTTACGTGTCTTATATAGGAGTGGTGATTGCCGCGCTTGGCGTGCTCTTCGTCATCATGAATTTGGTAACGGGCTCCATGGGCGGACTGGCGGGCCTGATGGGCAAGATCCTGCTATATGTCGCTGGCTTCTTTTTTGCCTGCGAACTGGCAGGCTGGTATCTGGGTGCCGCTCCCTCCCTCAATCTTGGTGATGAAAACAAATTTGAATTCATTCTGATCCGCTTCTGGCAGCTTGGTCTTGGGGCAATGGTGATCGGCCTGATTTATATTCTGGCAGGCAATCGCTCCTCTGATGTCGTCGAAGCCTAAATACCAAACCAACACGCAATCTCCTGAAGCCATCGGCACCTGCTGGTGGCTTCAGTTTTTCTAGCTGTTTATATCCCAGCACACCGCCTCCCCCTCCCAAATATATTCAACAATGTATACATGCAAATATGCACGCCTCTGATTACTTGAATCGGGCAGCAATAAGGCAGTTTAAAAATCTATCAACAGTAATATTTTATTAAATGGTCTTGCGTACAGAACAAATTCTGTTATGGTTAACACAAGATTGGTGAGGAGGTTATGCCACTCAATCTCGTGAGGTTGTGCGCCATATATAAGCGATTATATCTGATGTATGACTGAAGAGCTGATCTTAAATTAAAATGTGATGACCAGCCATTTGGCTGGTTCATTATTGTAAACTTTAGAGAGGGAAAACATGAAAATTCGTTCAGCAATACTTGCTCTTGGTGCTCTGGCACTCGTTTCAGCTCCAGCAGCAGCTCAGACAGCTGACGCTGACTTTGATAAAGTCGTCGGTGTTTGGGACTGGGAAGGCACTCACGTTGAAGTGAGCCGTTGTGCCGAAACTGAGCTTTGCGCCAAAGTCGTCAAAGGCGACAGCAAATGCGGTGGAAAAATGATCCTTTCCAAAATGGTCAAAGTTGATTCCAACACTGGAACAGGCGACATCTGCCATCCAAAAGACGGCAAAACTTACAAAACCCAGCTGAAAATGGAAGGCAATGACAAAGTTGTCATGAAAGGTTCTTCAGGCGGTACTGTTGCCGAAGGCACATTCGTACGCGTGAAGTAAGCTTTAGCTCACAACACACATTAAGAACGCCCTGCCCTTTGTTGGCAGGGCGTTTTTTTGCACCTCACAGAGCTGAAACGAAACGCTCCTCAAATATATAGCGATATCGGGGCAACGGCTCATCTCCTGCTTCAGGCATGTTTTTTTCAAGAAAGTAGCGCGTTAATTTCAGCCCTGCACACACATCCTTTGCGCTAACCTCCCCCGGGCACCTGTTTTCAGAAATCAGAAAAGGCGGTAAGCCAAGCAGCTTGTCCTTATAAGGCTCCCCGGCCAAAGCGCTAACCGCCCGACCGCTACGCGGTGATACATAGATAAGATCATTTACCGTGCCGGTGGACGCGCAATTCGACAAATCAAGCCCATAGCCAAGCTCACCCAACAACCCCAGCTCCCAGATGACCAGCATGGATTGCCATGGTTCACTCTTGCTAACCAATGCCGCAATCAGCAATTCTGTGGCCTCGAACAGGTAAGGGTGAGGTTCGCGCTCGGCAATGAACCTGGTAAGCGCACAAACAGACTGCAAAGCCAGCAATCTTAAAGAATCTTCCATAATAAGAGCCGCCCGCAACTCCACTGGCTCCAGAGCATACATCCCCAAATGCTCTGATAACCGCGCTTTCCAGTCCGCCAACACCCTGTTGCCCAGCAGCAAAACGGGCCGATGACGCTTGCCCCGCCCGCCACGCACCATGCCTGCATGACGCCCATGCTCCTTTGTCAATAGCTCGACAATGACACTACTCTCGCCATGGCGGCGGGTGGAAATGATGATGCCTTCATCGCTCCATTGCATGGCACGTTCCTTGTTGAAGAAAATGACCTCGCCGGACCGAGCCGGTCTGGCAGTCGGGCCGCTTGCGCAGCGGGCGGCAAGGACTAGTCCCTGCACCCTGTTTGTAGAAGATGTATTCGATATTTGAAAAAACATTCCCCAAAATTGGGGTCTGGCCACTAGTCCCCAGTGCCAGCTGCAAGGCTGCCAAATCTCATAGATAAAAAGAGGCCAGCGAGGGCATTTAATTCTTTGGAAAATCCAGCCCGATGCCGCGATAGCGCTCAGGATCATCCCCCCAATTCTCGCGCACCTTGACGAACAGGAACAGATGCACCGTCACGTCGAGGATTTCAGACAGTTCATGACGGCTTTCTTGCGAAATGGCCTTGATGGAGCGCCCGCCCTTACCCAGCACGATCATTTTCTGACTATCGCGCTCTACAAAAATTGTCTGCTCGATGCGCACAGAGCCATTATCGAGATTTTTCCACGAGGTTGTCTCGACGGTCGATGCGTAAGGCAATTCCTGATGTAATCGCAAATAAATTTTCTCACGGGTAATTTCTGCCGCTGTCAACATCATGGGGGCGTCTACCAATTGATCGTCCGGGAAATGCCAGGGACCAAGCGGCATTCTTTCCACCAGATAATTTTTAAGATCTTCAACGCCGTGACCACGCAGGGCCGAAATCATGAAGGTTTGATCAAACTGCGCCAACTCACCAATCTGCGCCGTCAGCTCCAGCAATTTATCCTTGCCCGACCTGTCAATCTTGTTGAGGATCAGTGCCTTGATGCCGTTGAGTGTGCCAAGCCCTTTCAAGATGCGCTCGGCATCCTTGTTCAGGCCCCGCTCCACATCCACCATAAACAGAACCACATCGCCCTCGCGCGCACCAGACCAGGCGGCATCGACCATAGCACGATCAAGACGGCGGCGCGGCGCAAATATTCCTGGCGTATCCACCAGCACGACCTGCGCATCCCCTACCATCAAGATACCGCGTAAACGCGCCCTTGTGGTCTGCACCTTATGGGTGACAATCGATACCTTGGTTCCCACTAGCCGGTTTGTCAGTGTAGACTTCCCGGCGTTTGGCGCACCAATCAGTGTGACGAAGCCACAACGCCGCTGCGAGCGATCAGTATTACTCATAGATCTGATTTTCTTTCCATACGCCTTCTCTTATCAACAAAGCGGCAGCGGCTTCACGCTCGGCCATACGCTTGGAAGAACCCTGTCCCTGTTCCGGGGCAATGCGCTCGACAATGACCTGCATTAGAAAAACCGGCTCATGATCTGGTCCTGTGCGCGAGACTTCGACATAGCGCGGCAGTTTCAGTTGATTACCCTGCGCCCATTCCTGCAAAGCGGTTTTGGGATCAATGGGGATTTCTTCCGCCTTGAGCAGCAAAGGCTCCCAAAAGCGACGGATCAGGGCGCGGGCCTGAATAAAACCACCATCAATAAAAACAGCCCCAAGCACAGCTTCGCAAGCGTCACCCAGAATATTAACATTTGTGGTGCCGCCAGCCGCTTTTTCAGATGGCGAAAGCACGAGATGATTACCTAAATCCATATCTTTAGAGACAAGCGCACATGTCTCTTTGCGCACCAGCCGATTAAAACGGCGCGCCAACTCCCCTTCAGGAGCTTTTGGAAATTCATCATATAACAGCTCGGATATGGTCAACCCCAAGACGCGATCGCCTAGAAATTCCAGCCGTTCATTGTCCTCGGCCTGGCGCTTGCGTTCACGCGCACTGGCGTGAATAACTGCCTTTTCCAGCAGTTTGCGATTCTTGAAACCATATCCGATTCTGTCCTGAAGAGCTGTCAGTCCCATAAGTGTGTCCAAAATCGGGTTTATACCACTTTATTTCTCTAATATAAGTGTATTTTTAACTGCTTATACCAGAACACCCCCATTTTGCATCACTTAATTGCGTTAAAAATCCGCGACCAGCGAATATCAAATGGCCAACGCCAGAATTTCAGCAGACTGCCCTCTTCATCAACAGAGAAGAACAAACGATCAGCGCGACCGACAAAGTTCTCCAACGGGATCGGCCCTGTGGCCTCTGTCACCCGACTATCGGTAGAATTATCACGATTATCACCCATCATGAAATAATGCCCAGCTGGCACTTTGTAGACACGCGTTGTGTCAAGCTCCCCAGATGACAGTTCGTCCAGGACAAAATAGCGCACGCCATTTGGCAGGGTTTCTTCATAGCGCGGAATGTTTCGTTTGATGCCAAAACGGTCCCGACCATAAAAGTCGCTGACCCGTTTTTTCGGTATGCGCTTGCCATTAATGTAAAGCACCCCTTCAGTCATCTTGATGGCGTCCCCAGGCAGGCCGATCACCCGCTTGATCCAGTCATCCTTGGTAAAAGGATTTTTAAAAACAGCAACATCACCACGCTTTGGATTATCGCTCAGAAAACGCCCTGAAAACAGATTGGGACTAAACGGCAAAGAATAGCGCGAATAACCATAGCTGTATTTGGAGACGAACAGATAGTCGCCAACCAGCAAGGTGCCCTTCATGGAACCAGAAGGGATATTAAAGGGCTGAAACAGAAAAATACGAATGAGGACAGCCAGAATAAGCGCGTGCACAACAATTTTTATAGTATCTGCCAATTCGCTTTTTTCTTTTTTGGACCCAGAGGTCTCTTCCACAGCCATTTTTTGCCCTTCCAAGGTCCTGCCCCTCCCATTATTATTAATTAGAGTTCGCCCCTAGATACCTCATTGACAGTTTATGCACCAGCCCTGTCTTAATGTATCCTTGTAAACAGACGCCGCCAGCGCACCATACCAAACTTGTCAGGCAGGCTTTTACTCCTCGACATATCCTTGCTGGAGAAATACAGGAACTGCGCCTTGCCGATCAGATTTTCGGCCGGAACGAAACCGATAGGTGCATTAAACCGACTGTCACTGGAATTATCGCGATTATCACCCATCATGAAATAATGCCCCGCTGGCACAGTAAACATACCCGTATTATCGCCACTGCCTTTTTCAACAAGGTCCAGGGTTTGATAGGTTTTGCCATTGGGCATGGTCTCCATATAGCGTTTCACAGAGCGCTGATGACCATAATAATCTTCTGTGATGAAAGGCTTGGCCAATTTACGCGCCAAAGGCTTGCCATTCAAATATAACCGCCCTTCTTTCATCTGGACACGATCACCTGGCAGGCCAATGACACGCTTGATGTAATCGATCTTTTTATAATGGAAAACCGCAACATCACCACGGGCCGGCGCGGAACCAAACAGACGGCCCCTGAACAGCTTCATATCAAACGGAAAAGAATAGCGGCTATAGCCATAGCTGAACTTGGATATAAACAGATAATCGCCCACCAGCAGTGTTGATTTCATCGAGCCAGAGGGAATATTGAACGGTTGAAAGGCAAAAACCCTGATAAACAGCGCAATCATGATAGCCAGGGCCACCACCTTGGCCACGTCAAAAAAACTATCTAAAAGAGACGTTTTTTCCAGCTTTTCCATTTCCGCATCCATCACATCACACCCTCCAGAAACCTAAAACACCACTCCGCGCCCTTTGGGCAATAAGAGTTGTTTGTCTTGCCCTATATCTTTTATACAAGCTCATGGCAAATAAATGACCAACGGCCAAATTCAGCCCGTTGGTACGCAGGATATGATGACAATAGCCTGAGCAAGCGGATAATCATCGGTAATGGTCAAATCAATGCGCGCTTCAAAACCCTGGGGCACCATCGCTTCCAGATGCTCTTTGGCGCGCCCCTCAAGGGTGAGGGTTGGCTTGCCCGAGGGCAGGTTAACCACCCCCATATCGCGCCAGTAAACCCCTTGTGCCAAGCCCGTGCCCAGAGCTTTCGAACAGGCCTCCTTGGCGGCAAACCGTTTGGCATAAGACGCGATACGCCCGGCCCGGCGTTCCGACTTTTCACGCTCAACCTGCGTAAATATGCGCTCCAGAAAGCGTTCGCCATATTTTTCGATGATCTGCTCAATGCGGCGTATGTCAATGAGATCATTACCAAGACCAAGGATCATGCCCTGCCTCCCCCTTTTGATCGTGAGAAAAGTGTCAGTCGCATATCAAGCACTTTTCTGGCCGACAGCTTGCGCCCGCGCCTTGTCCATGAGCGCCCGCATCCGCCGGATTGAGCTGTCAAGACCGCTAAAAATAGCTTCGCCAATGAGGAAGTGACCAATATTGAGCTCGACAATCTGCGGCAGCTCGGCGATCGGTCCAACGGAATCAAACGTCAGGCCATGACCGGCGTGAACCTCCAGCCCCAGGCCATGCGCATAGTCCGCCATGTCGCGAATACGCTCCAGCTCCCGCTCAACACTGGCAGCCTCTTGCCTGATCACGGCTTCACAATAAGTGCCGGTATGAATTTCTATGACGTTAGCGCCAATCTGGCGAGAGACATCGGCCTGCTGCCTGTCAGGATCGATAAACATGGAGACACGTATCCCGGCCTCCACCAGCTGTTGCACAAAAGGAGCGAGATGATTATGACCAGCAACCACATCAAGCCCGCCTTCCGTTGTCAGTTCCTGGCGTTTTTCTGGCACCAGGCAACAGGCATGAGGTTTGTGCCGAAGGGCAATCTGGGCCATTTCAGCAGTGGCGGCCATTTCCAGATTGAGCGGGCGGTGCAATTTCGATTGCAGTTTTTCAATATCGTCATCACTGATATGACGACGATCTTCGCGCAAATGAGCGGTCACCCCGTCAGCCCCGGCCTCAATGGACAAAAGGGCCGCCTTCAAAGGATCTGGATGTCCGCCGCCGCGCGCGTTTCTGATGGTCGCGACATGGTCAATATTCACCCCAAGACGCAGATAAGGCACTGTTTCATGTCCCGTGCTCATGGCATGTACTCCTCACAAAATGAGCTTTTATATTCGCAAATAGCCTGCCGCTCTCTCCCAAGAACCTGTTCTTGCAACCATTTTAGCTTGCCAAAACACCTTGCGGGCGATGCTGATAGGAACCTGCCAGCTTTTTGACAAGATAGTAGGAAACAAGTCCAGCGACCAGTCCCATGGGCACACCGCCAACCGCCATTGGCTTCAGCATAACCGGCCAAAGCGCTTCAAAAGCCAACCAGATACTCTCCCAGGATGATTTGGCAAAGGTCGATGTCACTTGCGAAAGCTGAGCAATCAGGCCGTTGCCATCCATCTGCGTATTGAGCCCCAGAATACGACTGCCGAGCTGATAGGAGCCCATCCAGATAAAGGGAAATGTCAAGGGGTTGCCAAAAAAGGTGCCAAGAGCAGAAGCCACGACACTGCCGCGCAGCGCAAAGGCCAAGAGCCCCGCCAGCAGAAAATGAAATCCCAGAAAGGGCGTGAAGGAAATCAGCACACCTGCCGCTGCACCAATGGCGATCGAATGCGGCGTCGTGCGCAAGCGGGACAGGCGTTTCAAAATATAGCGAATAGAGCGCGTCCAGTTTCGACGTGGCCAAAGGGCGACGCGCAGTTTTTCAGAAAAAGTTGGTGGTGTCCGTCGATCAAACAGCATTTGCAACCCAGCCCTGTATCATTGATCCGGCTCTGTTATTCCCCTTGTGACAAGGCAGGCCATCATCTGTCCAAATTTGAATCTGCTACCACTCCGAACACTTGAGAATCTATACCCCGAGGACTTGGAAATCCGAAAAACACCAACGAAATAAATATTATAGCCAGCGGCTATGGCGATTTGGCTTCTGACTGGTGTACATTGTTGAACCGACAACGGTTTCTCGCAAACTTTTTCGGTATCTTCGAGTGTTTTGAGTACATATCAAAGCTGTTCATCATTCTGCTCAACAATCTTCTCATCACCCTTTTTATCACCCTTTTTATCACCCTTTTTATCAAGGAGCAATTTGAGTGCCATAACCACTGATTCTATTAAAAACACCATACAAGACTAATTTTAGACGAAAACCAAAATAACATCAAAGCGCTAAATGGTCTCAGTCTTCATACGCCTCACCATTCTCAACTCTGAACTCTTGATACTTCGTTAACAATCTTCATGGCCTTGATCCCGGCGATGATCCTGTTGAGATGTTTGACGTCCCAGACTTCCAGCCCAATGATCATTTGCGTATAACCGGCATCACGCCTGACCATGCGCAACTTGTCGATATTGGCGTCCGCTTCACCTATCAGCTTGGCGATCTGGGCAAGACTGCCTGGCATATTATAAGTCGTCACCGATATAAGCGCTGGAAATCGCTCACGACTTTCTGGTGAAATATCCCATGTCACATCGACCCAACGCTCTGGTTCATTATCAAAACGCTTCAAGGCGCGCGCGTGGATGGGATAGATGGTTATGCCATCCTCCGGGGTCATGATGCCGACTATTCTTTCGCCGGGCAAAGCCCCCCCCTTGGGCGCAAAGCGAATGGGCAGGTCTCCGGTCGTGCCGCGAATGGGAATGGCTTCGGGACCCTCACCATTAGACCCTCTGGCCCAGCGAAAGCGCAGCCCCATGGCTTTGCCCAACCAGCTTTGATCAATATGCGCCTGATTTTTTCTGCCTCCTCGCGCGACAGCCTTGTAATCTGGATAAAGCGCAGAGATCACCAGCTCAACTTCCAGCTCACCGCGCCCTATAGAAGCAAAAACTTCCTCGACAGAGCCTTGTGGCAATCGAAAAAGCTTTTCCCTCAGAGCCGCAATCGAAAAGCTGCAATCCGCCAATGCGAAGCCCTGTGTCAGCATCTCGTGGCCCAAACGACCATATTGCTCCTGAATACTGCCGCGTGTCGCCCGTCGGATCGCCGCCTTAGCCTTGCCGGTCACAGCGATATTTTCCCAGGCGGCAGGTGGCTTGTGCCCCGGCGCGCATTTGATCTCGACCTCATCGCCATTTTTCAAAATGGTCACCAGCGGCATGGGGCGACCATTAATCTTGCAGCTATAACAGGTATTGCCAATATCAGTATGAACGGAATAGGCAAAATCAATCGGGCTGGCTCCGTGCGGCAGCACAATCAGGCCCCCATTCGGCGTAAAGGTGAACACCTGATCCTGGAACAGCTCCAGCCGGGTATGCTCCAGAAAATATTCCGGATTATCCCCCTCACGCAAAGTATCAACAAGCTGGCGCAACCATTGATAGGAGCTGCTATCCTCTAGCTGCGTGTTGCGTATGGGCTTGCTGTTTTTGCTTTTTTTACTGCTATTGGAGCTATCTTTGTAAAGCGCATGGGCCGCGATACCATATTCATCAACGCGATGCATTTGCTCCGTGCGGATTTGCAACTCGACCCGCTGGCGTTCCGGGCCAATAATGGTTGTGTGAATGCTCTTGTAATCATTGGATTTGGGGACCGAAATATAGTCCTTGAAGCGCCCTGGAACGATTTGCCAGGTGGTATGAATAACACCCAGCACACGGTAACAATCCTCCAGATTATGCGTTATGACGCGAAAGCCGTATATATCGCACAATTGCTCAAGCGCGATCTGTTGGTTTTCCATCTTGCGCCAGATGGAATAGGGCTTCTTCTCGCGACTGGTCACAACGGCATCAATACCGGTATCCTCCAGCTTCAGATGAAGCTCTTTTTCCACTTCATGGATAAGGCCTTTATAACTGGGCCGCAGCTTGTCGAGGCGCGCGATGATGGTTTCATAGGCTTCTGGGTAAAGCCAGCGAAAGGACAGGTCTTCAAGCTCCTCACGCAGCCATTGAATGCCCATACGCCCGGCCAGCGGCGCATAAATTTCCATGGTTTCTTGTGAAATACGCAGACGCGCCGCATCTTTCATATGCTGCATGGTGCGCATATTATGCAAGCGATCCGCCAGCTTGACCAGCAACACCCGCACATCTGAGGAAATCGCGATCAGCAGCTTGCGGAAGTTTTCGGCCTGCTCGGCCTTTTTGGTGACGAGATCAAGGGCGTCAAGCTTGGTCACACCATCAACAAGGGCACCGATTTCATCACCAAACAGCTTGTTGATTTCTTCGCGTGTCGCCTTGGTGTCTTCGATGGTATCATGTAAAAGGCCGGTGGCAATCGTCGCATCATCCAGTTTGAGGCTGACGAGGATCTCGGCAACGGCCTTTGGATGGATGAAATATTTCTCGCCAGATTTACGGGTCTGATGATCGTGCGCCTCTTCAGCATACTCGTAGGCGCGTGCGATCAGCCCCCTGTTCGTCTCTGGATTATATTTGGATACGCGATCTACGAGCTCCTGATGGCCCATCATTTTCCAAACATCTCCTCGATCATCAAAGGGCTGACTTCTCTATACATGAACGACGAGGCCTATGTCCTGGCACCAAACATCCAAAACAGGCCGATAATATTCACCGACATGATCAAGCGGATCAGCGGCGTTTGCGGCCATTGCTCTCAACAGGCACCAATCTTTCCATGCCGCGCAACAACTGATCTTCCGTCATGCTCTCGGCAACAGGGGCATCACCTGACATACTGTCCTGCCCCAGAATAACACGTCCTGGAACCGAAGGCTGATTGCTGGTCAACAAAGGCGCTGTTTCAGGTTCTGGCTCATCAATCTCAACATGCTTTTGCAAAGAATGAATCAAATCTTCCTTCATGTCTTCAGGGGAGATTCTCTCTTCGGCAATTTCTCGCAGGGCAACAACGGGGTTTTTATCATTATCACGCTCAATGGTCAGGCCGGAACCTGACGATATCATCCGTGAGCGATGGCTTGCCAGCAAGATCAGCTCAAATCTGTTGGTGACTTTATCAACGCAATCTTCGACGGTCACGCGTGCCATATGTATATTTCCTCAAAGTGAAGGTGAACCTGCTAAATCTGGTCGCTTGCCGCGCCATATTAATTTACAGCCTAGCAGAAAAGACTAGCCAAAGCCACTTCAATATGCAAGCCAGGAAACACCCACAAATGATTTTTTTATAAAACAGCCCTCCCCTGCGCCTCACAAGCTGATCAGTCCAGCCTATGCAAGATCTGCCCGCCTGCAGAATTGCGCAACAACGCCCATAGAGACCGGGCCGAACGTCCACTGACCGGATGATGCCACAGGGGCTCTATATCCATTAAAGGGCGCATGACGAACGGGCGCAAATGCGCTCGTGGATGGGGCAGGACAAGATGGCACAGTCTCATTTCTTTCGCACTCGGCACCCTTGTCATTTCACGAGAACAAGCTGTGAAGCTCTTACTGACAATCCCTTTATAGTCAACAATGTCGAGATCAAGCGGACGGGAGCCCCAATGGCCTTGCGTCCGCAATTGCGCAATATTTCGTCCAGCTGCTTTTTCGATCTGCTTGAGTCTTTTAAGAAGGTTGCCAGCTGATAAAGGGGTCTGTACGCGAATGACGGCATTTATATAATCCTGCTGCCCATTGCGCTCCGCAGATCCTGAGCAATAGACGGGTCTTGTGCAATAAAAAGGGGAGCATGAGATAACTTTTATTTGATCGTCTATTAACCGCCCAATCGCCCATTTCAAGGTATGAATGGGAGGCCCTGCAGGTGAGGACATATTGCCTCCAAGCGCAATGATCACCATATCTTCAACTCCATGAGGAAGCAGCACGGTTCCCATAAATTCCGGGAGTGCCGTATTTTATAAACAGCCAATCTAAAACTTTCAGACTTTCTTTAGATTGATTCTAAATAATTATTTGTATTCTATTCAAGAATGATTATATTGATGGATATATATATACGTTTAAAATCCATCAATATAAGATCGAACGCTCAACATTAACCGATTGTTCGCAACATTAAAAATAGAAAAAAAACAATGAAACTCAATAAAAATGAAAGAACTGCCCTGTTTATTGACGGCGCCAACTTGTATGCCACAACTAAAACCATAGGATTGGAAATAGACTATAAGAGATTGCTGAAGTTTTTTGAAGCAGAGACACACTTTATTCGAGCTCTTTACTATACAGCAATCA
>JAKIUO010000286.1 GCA_021647535.1 Hyphomicrobiaceae bacterium | reverse complement strand
TGTTGAGAAAGATCAGACATGGCGAGAACCCTTACATTAAAGAACCATATTCGGTTCGATCATCTGGAATGCGAGCGGTTTCGTTTTGAAACGAACAATCCGTTCACATGACTTGCCAGAGTGATATGCAAGGAGCGTGCAATGTTGGGTGGTGTTGAGGCCAGCGGCTGTTCTTCGTTAATATGTTTGTCGGGAATTGCCCCGGGAAATATTGAACTTTCGGGCCAACAGGCTGCCTGTTCTCATGGAATAGAGACAAGCGCCGTTTTTTGTCTGAATATTCTTTTTATACTCAAAACACTAGAAAACCCGAAAAAAGTTGGAGTAAAACCGTTGTCGGCTCAACGAGGTACACCAGTCAGCAGCCAAATCGCTTGTAGCCGCTGGCTATAAATAACAATCTTATATATCTTCATGTGAGAAAAACCAGCGAGTTACCTTTTGTTAACCCTAATCGCTGCTTTTGACGGTTAACGGCCCATCAGGCATGGCACTTGCTCTTTCAGGACCAAACGCAAGGTTAGAAATTCTTTAACGCGTATCGAACAGGTTTTGCAGATCAGGAAGTGGTTCAGTATTATGGGTATCAGCAATTTTGACGATTTAGGCCGTGAATATGTCTCCAGCAGCTTTCAACAAAAAGCCGGGGCGGGTTATGAGCGGGTCGAACTGCGCGAGCAGGGTCTTGATATTTCAGGCTTTACCCGCATCTTGAAACTGCAATGGCCGCTGATTGCCTTGCTGACCATAGCGTCTTTTGGATTGGCCACACTCTATTCCATGACGGCAACGACCCGCTTTACCGCCTCTTCAAAAATTCTCATCAACCCTCAGCCCAAGCGGGTTTTTGGCGCCGACTATATGCCTCAGGATGGCAATACCAACCAGATCCTGATTGAGAGCCAGACCCGAGTGATAGCCTCCAATTCGGTTTTGTCCCGGGTTGTGGACAGTGAAAACCTGATTGCCGACCCAGAGTTCTCAGATAGCTTGACCCCGAGCCTTGCCGGTTGGCTGAAAAGCCTGATGGGCATTGAAAATGCGCCCATGCAGTTTGATATTGAGGCCGCCAAACGCGAAGCACTGCGCCGCCTGCAGGAAAAACTGTCCGTCAAGCGTCCTTCACAAACCTATGTTGTCGAAGTCGCTGTGAGCTCAAGGGATGCTGAAAAAGCAGCTTTGTTGTCGCGCGCCGTTGCCAACGCCTATATCACCGATCAGGCGCAATCGCAGGCTGCAAACACCCGGCAGATCTCTGCCTTGCTGCAAGGCCGTCTCTCCACACTGCAAAACCGTCTGCAAGAGGCCGAGACAAAAGTACAGCGCTTCAAAGCCAGGCATAATATCATCGCGGCTGAAGGTTCGCTGGTCAATGAGCGTCACTTGTCGCGCCTCAATGATGAGCTGTTGGCCGCCCGCAACCGGTTGTCACAGGCGCAGGCCAAGGCCGATAAAGTCAGCCTGCTGGTGTCTCAAGGTGCAACTCCCGATAATTTTGGTGAAGCCATTAATTCACGTGTCATTGCCGGACTGCGCCAGCAATATGCCACCAGCGCCCGTACTGTCGCGCAATTGTCGACAACGCTTGGTGCCCGCCACCCGCGTTTGAAGGCGGCAACAGCCCGTATGAACCGCTCCAAAAAATTGATCAATGCCGAACTGACCCGTATCGCCAGTTCCATGCGCGCCAATGTCGATGTCGAGAAAAAGCGTATGCGGTCGCTTGAAAAACGCCTTGAGCGCTCGCGCGGTGTCACTGCCAGCACCAATGTAGCCAAGGTCGAACTGGCCGGGCTGGAGCGTGAAGCCAATGCGGCGCGCGCTGTTTATGAACGCGTCTTGAGCAGAGCACGCGAATCGAATGCACAAGAAAAAATAAACCTTATTGATGCCCGTGTCATCTCCTATGCCAGTGCACCTTTGTGGGCCAGCTGGCCGAAAAAGAAGATCATTCTGCCTCTGGCTTTGTTGCTGGGTCTGGGTCTGGGTCTGGCCGCAGCCTTGCTCAATGATTATCGTCAGGACCGCTTTGTCTCAAACCGGGACATGGAAGAAGCGCTGGGACTGCGCACGCTTGGTACGATCCCTAATCTGGTCAAAGGGCGCTTTCACGCTCTTGGCGGACTGCTCGGCAATAAGGTGGGCACGGGCAACGCGCAAAGCTCTTACTATCGTCTTTATGTGGAACTCTCCAAGGTGGGTTCCTCCTATGCAACGGCTATTTTGGGTCTGGTGCGTAACCTCAGTAGAGTGAAAGGCCTTGAAGGATCGCAAAGCATCATGATGGTCTCTTCGAACCAGAATGAAGGCAGTTCTTCTATTGCCTGGAGCACAGCGATTTCAGCCGCCATGCAAAAACGCAATGTACTGTTGATTGATGGTGACGGCGGTAATGGTGAGCTGGCGCAAACCCTGGCTCCTGGCAATGACAATGCTTTGCGTGCCGTGCTTTCTGGTGACGCCAAACTGGCTGATCTGATTGTCGATGACAAAGATCTGGGGCTGTCATTTCTGCCGATCGTCAGCGCAGGCCAGCGTCAGGCCATTAACTGGGGTGATTATCAGACCGTGTTGTCTCAATTACCTGAAATCAGCAAAAACTATGATCTGGTGATTGTTGATGGCGGCGCTATTCTGGATGCTGGGCTGGCCCATCTTCTGGTGGATGTCGTTGATGGCGTTGCCCTCGTTGTGCGCTCTGACGAAACCAGCCGCCAAACAGTCTTTGAGGCCATGCGTTCGCTGGATGTCCCCGCCAACAAAATGCGCGGTGTCATTGTCTCAACTGTCG
>JAKIUO010000057.1 GCA_021647535.1 Hyphomicrobiaceae bacterium | reverse complement strand
TCATTACTATTCATATTGCTGTCTTCCCTTCTTTCTCGGGGCCTGAACGAGGTTCAGGCATTTTTGTCTATGGTTGACCCGACATCATCGCTTTTGGCGTCATCTGGTTCAGCCGGTGCGCTGTCTGGCAGAGAGTCGTGCTCTGGTAAAGACATGGGCGGTTCTTTGTGGGGAGAGGCTGTTTTGGGGCCTCCCTTGGCCACAGAGACGATGGCCGGGCGCAAAACGCGTTCGGATATGACATAGCCGACCTGATGGACATCGACAACTGTGTCATTTGGCAGCTCGGAATTGTCGATCTGTTGTACAGCCTGATGCTGGTTGGGGTCAAATTTTTCGCCTTTGGGGTCAATTGGCGTGACGCCGTGGCGTTCGAGCACGCGTTGCAATTCGCGCTCGTTCATCTTGACGCCTTCCAGAAAGCTGCCAAGGGCCTCATCCTGTTCTGCCGCTTCAGGTGGCACCGCATCAATGGCCCGTTGGAAATTGTCGGAAAGGCTGAGAATATCGCGGGCAAATTCGCTGACCGCATATTTTTTGGTATCGACCTGCTCGCGCGCGGTGCGTTTGCGCAGATTGTCCATTTCGGCGGCCTGACGCAAATAGCGGTCCTTGAGATCGGCAATCTCGGTTTCCAGCAGTTCCATGGGGCTGGGCAACAGTTCGCCATTCTCGTCAAAAACATCCTGTTCCTGAACAGGGGGTTCTGTGACCGCTTTTGGGTCTTCTGTCTGGTCTTTTTTGTCTTTGCTCATAGAGCGTAACCTCCGTGATGAGGGATTGATATTTTGATGTTGATATTGCGGGATTTACTCAAATTTCAAGTCAGTAATCGCCCCATGAGGCGGGCTGTATAATCGACAACGGGTATGATCCGCGCATAGTTCAGCCTTGTTGGTCCAATAACGCCCAGCACACCAATCACCTTCTTTTGTTCATCCTGGAAAGGAGATACAATAATCGAAGAACCGGACAATGAAAATCTTTTATTTTCCGAGCCGATGAAAATGCGTACCCCAGAGCCCTCATCTGCCGATTGCAGGATCTCTATGAGGTCTTTTTTGCTCTCCATATCATCGAACAACTGCTGGATACGCTCCAGATCGCTGTCGGCATTGAGATCGCGAATAAGGTTGGAGCGCCCGCGTACAATCAGGCTTTTGGTGTCTTCATGGCCCCCCGACCAGATGGCAATGCCCGATTTTATGAGCTTGGCGGTGAGGGCGTCAAGCTCGGCTCCGGCGGTTTTCAGCTCGCTCGACAAATGTGAACGCACTTCAGGTATGGAACGCCCTTTAATATGGGCGTTGAGAAAATTGCTGGCCTTGGTGAGACTGGAGGGCGGCAATCCTTTGGGAATGGTGATGACGCGGTTTTCCACTTCACCGTCCTCGCTGACCAGCACGACCAGCGCTTTTGTCGGCTCCAGCGAGACAAATTCGATGTGGTGCAGGCGCGAAACCTTCTTTTCGGTGAGCACCAGCCCGGCGCATTGCGACAGGCCAGAAAGCAGTTCGGAAGCTTCTGACAACACATCTTCGACCAGACGATCACTATCGCCATTGGCCAGACCGATCTGCCCCATCTTTTTTTTGATCTTGTTGCGTTCGCTGCTCGAAATATCGCCAACTTCGAGCAGGCCATCGACAAACAGGCGCAGACCATCTTGCGTGGGCATACGCCCGGCGGAGGTATGGGGCGCGTAAATCAGGCCGCGCTCTTCCAGATCGGTCATGACATTGCGCACGGAAGCTGGCGATAGCTGCATGGGCAGGGCGCGCGAGATCAGCCGCGAGCCTACAGGGTCGCCGGTTTCCAGATAGGCTTCAACGATCTGTTTGAAAATTTCGCGCGATCGTCCGTCAATGGTTTCGAGGTTGTTGATGAGGGGCCTCTTTATTATTCCTCGTGTTTTGAGCGTACTCTATTCAATCATGTAAGGGCTTGCGAGGGTCAATCTATCAGATTGCAGGAAAAAGCGTCAAATAAATGGACTCTGGCTCTGTTGGGCGATTATGTTGCGGGCAAACGTCGATCATGTGGATATAACTGATGTTACGCAAAAGAAGAAAAGAAGGCCTCCGGCGGTTCGCTACGCGCGAAAGCGGCAAAGGGTCTAGACCCTTGTGCAATCCCAATTGTTGGGTTTTTAGGGACTAGTCCCTGAATGCCCGCTGCATAAGCGTCGCCGAAGGCTCTTTTTCAAGAGCAGCCCATTCGCGAAGCGAGTTGGTGCTCATTCGCACGTGCTTGTAAACTGATGGCGCGCTAGAAAATCAACAAGATCACGATCGTGCTGTTTTATTTTGTCAATGGATTCGTGCCCCGCTCCCTCAATCAGCAGCACTTCGGGCTTTTGTTCAGCGCAATTATTTTCAATGGCGTGCATATCAGAAATGGGAATCACCTGATCATTGGTGCCATGGACCAGCAATACCGGGCATTTGACGTCGCAAATGGCGTTCATCGGGGCGATGTCCTCGAAGCGATGGCCGATCATCCATTGCGTATAAGCCATTACTAATGGTTTGAGCAGGCGCAACAAAATAAGCGATTTATAGGGGCGTTGCAAATGGCGCTGCATGAGCCACAGGGGATGGGCGAAGCTGGCGATTGAGATCACCGCATCGACATCATCGCGCTTGGCGGCGGCCAGAAGTACCGCGCCAGCCCCGACGGAATGACCAAGCAAAGCCAGTGGCCCTTTTGCGCGCTCCCCCTGTTTCAACCAAAGAATGGCGGCGCGGCAATCATCGGCAAACTGGGGCAGGGACGAAATGCCATCATCGGGGCTGTGGCCGTGATTGCGGGCATCGAGCAACAGGCAGTTAAGGCCCGCCTCATAAAACACCTGCGCCAGCGGCAACATCATATCCATATTTGCACCCCAGCCATGCAGAACGAGCACGGTGGCTGTTTGCGGATCCTTTGAGGCCAGCAAATGCCAGGCTGTGAGCTTTTGACCCGTCTTTACGGGGATTTTCACCGCCTCGAATGTCATACCGAGGTCAGAGGGGTCGCCTGAATGGGAGACACGCGGGGCCTTGAAACCCACATACATAAAGGTAGCAAACGCCACCGGCAGAGCCAGAATGCCAAGGCCTGCGGCGATCAGCAAAATATTCATTTCGTTCCTTCTCCAGCTTTTGCTCTTATCTGTCACCTGGCTGCTGTTTGCCATGAGAGGCGATCACAACAGATGATTTGTCATCACGATTGATTGAGTGGTCCTTTTCTTGTCACCGGTTTCCGGTAGATTGACTAAAGCTGGAATTTTGATCTGTTGATCATCTTCTCTCCCATTCAGCCAGCTCATCAGGATCAAAGGCAGGAAATGAGTATGAAGCGCACACCCGGCAGGTTTTTCATCATGATCATGGCAATATTTGGTGTTTTATTCTCTGCTTTGCCAGCTCTGGCCGATGTCGTGGCTTCATTCAAGAGTTTTCAAAAAGGTGCCTCCACTACAGTTGATCACAGCATTTGGGACGGCTTGCTGAAAACCTATGTTCACAAATCAGCTAGCGGCCTGAACGAGGTTGACTATAAGGCGTTCAAACGCGCCGGGCATAAGGCGCTTAAAAAATATTTGCGTCAGCTGCAAGCAACCAATGTGAAAAAACTGGATCGGGACGAGCAATTCGCCTACTGGGCCAATCTATACAATGCCAAGACCATTGATGTGATTTTGCAGCGCTATCCCGTTTCTTCTATCAAGAAGATCAAATCCGGTTTGTTTTCTCCTGGTCCCTGGAAGCTCAAAATTCTCAAGGTGAATGGCGTGACCCTGACCTTGAATGATGTGGAACATGGTATTTTGCGCAAGATCTGGCGCGATCCGCGTGTTCATTATGCGGTCAATTGCGCTTCTATCGGCTGCCCTAATCTGGCCCGGAACGCGTTTACCGGCAAAAAGCTGCAAACCATGCTGGACAAGGGCGCGCGAGATTATATCAACTCGCCGCGTGGGGCGCGCGTCAAAAACGGGCGTGTGTTTGCGTCAAAGATTTACAGCTGGTTCAATGAAGATTTTGGCGGCAATGAGCGCGGCGTTCTCAAACATCTGCTGAAATATGCTAAACCGGCACTGGCTAAAAAATTAAAGGCGGCGGGTTCCATCTATTCCTATCAGTATGACTGGTCGCTCAACGATGTGCGGCGCTGATCCTTTCTCAGTCAAAAACTCTCTCTCCAGCAGGCACTTTTAATAGAGTGCCTGTTTTTTTATACCGCCCAACCGATAAACGCATAGCGCGCCGCTTTGCCGATGGTGACCAGCAAGAGGAAAATCGACAGAGGAACTTTTAAGGCGCCAGCGATGAAGGTGAGGGGGTCGCCGATGATCGGGACAAAGGCAAACAGCAGGGACCAGACACCATATTTGTTGAAACGATTTGAGGCGTTGTCGATCTGCTTTTTCTTAAAGGGGAAATATTTATGGCTGGAAAAATGGATGAGAAAGCGGCCCAGTCCCCAGTTGATGAGCGCACCGAGCACATTGCCAAGGGTTGCAACAAATACCAGTGTGCTGGTTGAATGTTCACCGGCCTTTAACGCGGCGATCAGCATGAGTTCGGATGAAAACGGCAAAATGGTTGCGGCCAGCAGCGCCCCGAAAAACAGGGAAATGAGGGGGATCATGGCGCGCTAATTCTTGTCTTCGGGCAGATCGGGCAGGGGGGTGATGTCGATGCCGTCATTAAGAAGATCTTTGACCTCGGTTGTTGTGGCGCTGCCGTAAATCGTGCGTTGATCTGTTTCTTCATTATGCATTTTGCGCGCTTCAGAGGCGAATTTATCGCCGACATGCTCTGAGTTTTTTTGAATATGCTGGCGGACTTTTCGGGCCATTTCGAGGGCTTCTTTTTGCAGCTTTTGTAATTGCCTGTTTGGAGTGCTGTGGACGATCTCAGTTGAGGGGCTTTGCTTATTGCCCCTGACACCGCTGATTTGCGGGGTCATCAAAGCTTTTCTGGTTTGTTTTGAACCGCAATGGGGGCAGTCCACGAGATGGACTTTTTGCAACTTGTCATAGGCGGCGGAATTGTCAAACCAGCTTTCAAATTCATGATCGTGCTCGCATAAAAGAGTGTATCGGATCATTTGATTTTCTCCAGCGCGTCAGCGCTTGCCAGTTTTTCGTTGCTTGAAGAAGGGGCGACGACCTCAAACGGGCGATCATGTGTGAGCGCCGGAATGGCAGCTCTGGCGGCAGCAACTTTTGTCAGATCGAGTTCGGCGACCAGAATTTGCGGCTCCGTACCGGCCTGCGCAATGATCTCGCCCCAGGGCGAAATGATCAGGCTATGACCATAGGTTGAGCGACCATTTTCATGGCGACCGCCTTGCGCAGCGGCCAGAATATAGCAACCGGTTTCAATGGCGCGGGCGCGTAATAACACATGCCAGTGGGCTTTACCGGTTTGCGCGGTAAAGGCTGCCGGGATCGAAATTAAGTGTGCGCCGCTTTTAGCCAGAATACGAAAGAGCGCTGCAAAGCGCAGATCATAGCAGATGGACAGACCAAGCAATGGCTTTGCTTCAAGCCCTACGGGCAGGGGGGTAATGACCGCCTTGTTACCAGCCATGAATTGATCCGATTCACGGTAGGTTTCACCATTGACCAGATCAACATCAAACAGATGGATCTTGTCATAATGCGCGATGATCTGGCCTTTTGGTGAGATCACAACCGAGCGGTTGATCAGCCTTTTGCCTTTGTCCGGGCGTATGGTAAGAGAGCCTATATGCAAGCAGATCTGCAGCTCGCGGGCCAGGCTCTGGAACATGGCGAGCTGTGAATTGCCCTCCATTTTTTGAGCTTCCAGATCGACCCGATTGGGATCAAGCTCCATCAAGGAGGTGTTTTCAGGTGTCAGCACATAGCGTGCGCCAGCAATCGCTGCTTCCCTGATCAGCCCATTCGCCTGTTCAAGATTGTCAGCAACGCTGCGGCCTGACCGCATCTGTACGATTGCGGCTGTAAAGGTCTGTTTGTTTTGTTCCGTCATATTTTCAATCCAGAAGTCATTGATCCAGATTTAGTGTGGATCAATGAGCCTGTTCAACGGCTTGTAACCAGTGTCCTGCAATTGGGGGTCTGCAGTTTACAGGGCTCTGCCTGAAACGAAATCGCTTTCAGCTGCTTCGATCAAGAAGCGGGCAACAGCATGGGGAGAGCTTAGTTTTGGATTTGAAAATCCTGAGCTGACCCGAGCAATATCCTGATCGCTAATATCATATTCTTCGAAAATAGCGCTTGTATCAGGGTCGCCAATTTTACCGACAAGGATAACGGCTGCACTGCGCAGAGCGTCCTGGCGTTCGCCATAGCGATGGATCTGAGTTTCCATCTGACGTTTTTGAAAATCAGTCGCGGCGTTTTTCATCTCGTTTTTGAGATTGACGATAAGGAGTTCTGTTTCCTTGTATTCCATCAGCCCATTGACGGTCAGCGCGCGCCTTGCGACTTCTTCTTTTTCGTCAGCGCTTGGAACCAGTAACTTTCCACCTATTTTAGACAGTGTTTTAAAAACCATTGAGTTTATCCTCTTGATTATTTTTCTGCCTTTTGAAAGACAGCTGTCCCGCAGTTTCATTTTAGCGAATAAATTGATTGCTAATCAAGCTTATAGTTCGCCATCTGGACAGGATTTAGGACGTAATTAGTTAACATACTGTTTATAAGGGAATAAAGGCTAACCTGCAAGGAGTGGATCGAGTTCGCCAAGCGCTTCGAGTTCAGAAAGGTCGTCAAAGCCGCCAATATGTCGCTCGGCAATGAATATTTGTGGCACCGTATATTTTCCGTTTGAGCGGGCGATCATGGCTTCTCGTTTGCTTTGATCAGAGACATCTATTTCCGAGAATTTGGCCCCTTTTTTCTTCAACATGCGTTTGGCTGCAATGCAGTAGGGACAAAATGGTGTGGTATAGACAGTGATCTCTGGCATTGGGGCTCCCCTGTGAGTGATAAAATTTATCTATCAGATAACAGGTCTTTTTGATCACGACAATGGGGGTTTATCCCTCGATCTGAAGATTGACGCCAAGGCCAGCACGGGCGAGTACCAGCACATTCACACAGCGCGCCCCGGATCTCTTTAAGGTATGGGCGCAGGCATCGACGGTTGAGCCGGTGGTCAGGACATCATCAATCAGCAGAATATTGCGCCCCTCAATCAATTTTTTATGGCGGGGTAAAATGGAAAAGGCATTGCTGACATTGGTGCGCCGGGCTTTTTGCGACAGGCCAACCTGCGAACGTGTGGCGCGGCGACGCTTCAGGGAAAGAACATCAACGCGAATACCGGTGAGCTGTTGAAGCTCAAAGCAAAGCAGGGCGGACTGGTTGAAGCGGCGTTGCCACAGGCGGGTGCGATAAAGCGGCACTGGCATTAAAAGGTCGCTTTCCAGCAAAAACTCATGCCCGGCCATCAGCATCCAGCGTCCAAATAAAGACAGGCCTTCGCGCCGGTCGCCATATTTGAGCTTGTGAACAAGATGGCGCATGACATCGCCAAAATGGGCAACGGCCCGGCCCCGGTCATAAAGAGGAGGATGGGATAAAGCCAGCGCACTCAGTCTTTTTTGATCCTCACCATAGGGATCGGCGTTGTAGGGCAGGGGGGTGCCGGTTATATCGCAACAAGGGCGGGTGATGAAATCGATCTGACCCCAGCAGGGTGGACAGAGCTGGCCATGGGCGCTCACCGGTTTATGGCAATGAACACAGATCGGCGGCATGATGATATCAAGCACGGGTGCGAGGCGATAAGGCCGGGCGCTGGCGCTCAGGCGTCGGGCAAATTCAGCCGGACGGTTTTGTTTTGGGCTGGTCGAGGGCATCGGGCAATGTTAGACCATTTTGAAACAGGTTGTAACCAGAGTTTGGAACTTCGTCATGTCTTCTTCCCCGCCAGAGCTTTTTGATCGCACTTTGTTGCGCCAGCGCCGTGAACGAGTGGTCAACGATCTGGCCGGAGTTGATTTTTTGCTGCAACGCGCGGCGCTTGAATTGGATGAGCGCCTTGATATGGTGTTGCGCGATTTTCCGGTTGCTGTTGATCTGGGTGCCGGTTCGGTTTGCTTGAGCGAAAAACTGGCAGCGCGCCAGGATGTTGGCAAACTGATTGTTGCTGATCAGAGCGCCCTCTTGCTGAAAGAGTTGAAAAACCACACTAAACTAATATGTGACGAGGAAAACCTGCCCTTTGCGGCGCAATCGCTCAATCTGGTGACCTCTTTATTGTCGCTGCATTTTGTCAATGATTTACCCGGTGCTCTGATCCAGATCCGCCAGGCTTTGAAAGCGGATGGTTTGTTTATGGCGGCTGTGCCGGGGGGGCGCACGCTGATTGAGTTGCGCAGCGCGTTTATGCAGGCGGAAGAAGAGATATCAGGCGGGGTCAGTCCACGCGTTGCGCCGATGGCCGATGTCAAGGAATATGGTTCTTTGCTGCAGCGCGCCGGTTTTACATTGCCGGTTGTTGATAGTGATCTGGTCAACGTAACTTATGACAATCCATTGAAACTGATGCATGAATTACGATTTATGGGCGCGGGGAATGTGTTGACGGATCGTTTGAGAAAACCGTTGTCAAAAGAGTTGTTGGGGCGCGTATTGGAAATCTATCAGCAAAATTTTAGCGAAGACGGGCGCATTAATGCGACGTTTGAAATCATATACCTGTCTGGCTGGTCGCCCCATTCTTCCCAGCAACAACCTCTTGCCCCTGGTTCAGCGCAAACCTCCCTGTCAGCAGCCCTTGGCACTTGTCCTTTGCCTGAAGATAATGAAGTCTAGCGATTTCAAAGACTTGGCAAACGCTTGTCTAAAGCAGGGTGATTTAATCAAATCTTAAGCCTTCTCTACAAGACATTAAGAAGAAATCATAAAAATACAACAAAATCAATCCGTTAATACATCTGAAATGACTAAAGTGCATATTACACCTATTCAATAAGTAGTGCGTTCCAGGTTTTGGCTGTTTTTTAATGAGGGTTGAAGAGCGGCAAAGTGAGGGAAGAGCTGTCTTGAGGGAGAGAGCTTGACCATTTGAGACTATCGGGGAACTTTGAGGGAAGTGATCTGAATATCTCAATTTACGTAAAGCAGCAAACAGGTTTGGTCGTCGAACCCGTTTGATTTGAGCGCCTTGTATCTTTGGTGCCTGTTATTATTGTTTACTCATCTTGCGCATTACTTCTTACCTGCATTTAGCGCTTCAAGCGTCATATAAAAACAGCCGTGTTTTTACTTTTTGCTTGAGGGAGCAACGGATATGCACGGGTCTTTTGATAAGTTTGGTGGTGATGGGTCGCAAGGAAAGGAACCTTCTGGTTCCGGTGGAAATGAACATAACGAAAAGAAACATGATCTCGGTTTTGCCGGCAGCATGGCCAAATCGTTTATACATTCCCCTTTGTCACCTTTATTATTTGTAGCCTGCCTTTTAATGGGCATTATGGGATTGTTCTTGACCCCGCGTCAGGAAGATCCACAGATTTCTGTCCCCATGGCAGATGTATTTATTTCCTATCCAGGAGCTTCAGCAGAGCAGGTGGCCTCACTGGCCATTGATCCGCTTGAGCGCATGATGAGTGAAATCCCCGGCGTTGAGCATGTTTACTCAGCTTCTCAGCGCGGCCAGGGCATGGTCACTGTCCAGTTTAAAGTCGGTGAGGAAACCGGCGCTTCACTGGTCAAACTCTATGACAAGCTGAAATCGAATGCCGACCAGATGCCTCCTGGTGTTTCCCAGCCGCTTGTTAAGCCAAAAGGCGCTGATGATGTACCGGTTGTGACTTTGACTTTATGGTCCAATGCACTTGATGACACTTCGCTTCGTCAGGTAGCTCTTGAAATGCGTCAGCGTTTGAAAGAAGTGCCAGACACGGCCAGCAGCTTTATTGTCGGTGGTCGCTCACAACAAATGGGCATCGAGATTTCTCCCGAACGTCTGCAGGGCTTTGGAATTGCCGTTGGCGAAATCGCTCGGGCCGTTCAGGGTGCCAATGTCAAAAAGAATATTGGTTCATCAGAGCAGGGGACTTCAAGCTTTTCCGTCTATTCCGGTTCTTTCCTTAAAAACATTGGTGATCTGGAAAATCTGGTCGTTGGCATTCGCAAGGGCACTCCTGTCTATCTGCGTGATGTCGCAACCATAACAGCTGGTCCCGGTGAAGCTGGTAACGTTGTTCAATATTATACAGGTCCTGCCGCCGATCAGGCCGGTCTTGTTAAAACCGGCGGCGCTCCTGCCGTCACCATCGCCATTGCCAAGAAATCTGGTTCAAATGGTGTGACGGTTGCCCAGAACATCCTTGATCGTGTTGAAAGCCTCAAAGGTTCGATCATTCCCGACAATCTCAACATTGCTGTGACCCGTAACTATGGCAAAACAGCTGGTGAAAAAGTCAATGGCCTGATCATCAAATTGTTTGTTGCAACCGGTGCTGTTGTGGTTTTGATCTTCATGGCGCTTGGCTTCATCTGGCAGCCTGCTGCTGTTGTCGCTCTGGTTATTCCTGTTGTGATCCTGTTCACCGTATTTTCTGCCTATGTGATGGGTTACACGATTGACCGCGTTTCTCTGTTCGCTCTGATCTTTTCTATTGGTATTCTTGTCGATGACGCCATTGTGGTGGTTGAGAATATTTATCGTCGCTGGCTGATAAAAGGGGACACTGATACCGAGACAACCATTGATGCGGTTGCTGAAGTTGGAAATCCTACCATCCTGGCTACCTTCACCGTGATCGCCGCTCTGCTGCCGATGGGTTTTGTTTCGGGCATGATGGGTCCTTATATGGGTCCAATCCCGGCGCTTGGTTCTATCGCCATGTTGTTCTCTCTGGTTGCCGCCTTCTTGTTCACACCGTGGTTGGTGATGCGCATGAAGCCAAGCATGAAACAGCTTGAAGTCATGGAAAAGCGTGAGCACAAGCAAACAGTCTGGTTTGGTCGTATTTTTGGTAGCCTGCTTGGCCCCTTACTCGACAGCCCACGTAAAGCCTGGACCTTCCGTCTGGTCATGTGGGGCGCCTTCTTTGCCGCCTGTGCTTTGTTCTATACCCAGCACGTTGCTGTCAAAATGCTGCCGCTGGACAACAAACCTGAGTTTAACGTTGTTGTAAACATGAAGGATGGCACAGCTCTGCCAACAACCGCCAACGCCATGGCAACCATGACTCAGAAAATACTTTCGGTAAAAGAAGTAACAGCCGTACAGACCTATACAGGTACAGCCAGCCCCTTCAATTTCAATGGCCTTGTTCGTCATACCTATCTGCGTTCAAAACCATGGCAGGGTGACATTCAGATCCAGCTGCTCGACAAAGGTGATCGTGATCGCACAAGCCACGAGATTGCTGAACATGTCCGTTCGCTTTTGACCCCGATCGCTGACAAGCTTGGTGCGTCTATCCAGGTTGTCGAAATGCCGCCTGGACCTCCTGTTCTGCAGACAATGGTTGCTGAAATCTATGGCCCTGATGCTGCTACCCGTCGTCAGGTGGCCCGCGATATGACCGCGATCTTCAAGAAAGCCAAAAGCATTGTTGATGTCGATAACTATCTTGACGAAGCCTATGATAGCTGGACGTTTGAAATTGACCAGCGTCGTGCTCGTAAAGCCGGTATCACAGCCAGCGAAATCACTGAGCAGCTCTCCATGGTTATGGGTGGATTCAAGCTTGGCGACGTAAAAATTGGCCACGAACTGGAAGCACGTTATATTGTTCTTCAGGCCCCGTTGTCTGTCCGTGCTGATATGAACCGTCTGTTGCAACTGCCAATTCGTGCCCGTTCTGGTGCTCTTATACCTCTGCGTGCTCTTGGAAGCTTCAAGCGTCAGGCAACTGATCTGACCATCTATCACAAGGATTTGCGTCCTGTAGAATATGTGACGGGTGAAGTCTCTGGCGAACTGGCCGCTCCTGTTTATGGCATCCTTGATGTCAACAAGCTGCTGGCTGAGTATAAAGCGCCTGATGGGGTTGCATTGAATGGCGAACTCTGGGGTTCTACACCAGATGGTTCTGAATCAAACTTTGTCTGGGGTGGTGAGTGGACGGTTACTTTTGAAACCTTCCGGGACATGGGCGCGGCCTTCATGGTGGCCATGGTTCTGATCTACATGCTGGTTGTCTGGGAATTTGGTAGCTTCCGTATCCCCGCCATCATCATGGCTCCTATTCCGCTGACCCTGATCGGTATCATTCCTGGTCATTGGCTGCTCGGAGCCTCGTTTACGGCGACTTCAATGATTGGCTGGATTGCTCTGGCCGGGATTATTGTTCGAAACTCCATCCTGCTGGTGGACTTTGCGCAACAATCAATCAGAGAAGGCATGACCCAACGTGAAGCGGTTCTGGCCTCTGTTGTGGCCCGTGCCAGACCGATCCTGATCACGGCTTTTGCCCTGGTTGCCGGTTCAAGCGTCATCATTACGGACCCGATCTTCAACGGTATGGCGATCTCCTTGATGTTTGGTGTTCTGGTCGCAACGGCTCTGACCCTGTTCGTCATCCCGATGGCTTGCATGAATGTTGAAAATCTTGCCGATCTTGAGGACTATGAAAAAGAGGAACGTGAAGAAGTTGAGACTACAGACGTTGACGTCGAAGCCAGCCAGCCAGTATTGCGTGAGCGCGGTCTTCTTGGAGCAATGTCAGGGGTGGTGTCCGGTTCCCTCGCACCCTCTCTGGCCAAGACTGCCAGTGAAAGCGTTCTTTCAATCTGTTATCTGACGATTACCATGGGTGCAGATGTGAAAAAGAATGTTCTTCCCTCCTGGCTGTCACATGCCGAGGCAAATAGTAATGCGTCTGCCCGGTATGAGGAGAAACAGCGTGAAACTGTTGAAACGTCAAAAGTATCAGTTAATTCAGTTATTAGTGATGATTTGACTAAAATCTATGGTGTGGGTGTCATGATCGAAAAAATGCTCAACCGCCGTGGGTTCCTCACATATGCCGATGTCAGTGCAATGACAAAAGCCGATATTGCTTCGCTTGAAGGCGAGATGTTAAAGCGCAACAAGAATGCGATTGGCCGGATCATGAGAGATGGCTGGATCGTAGAGGCTGCTGATTTGCAAAAAAGGGACGAGCTGGCCCAAAAAGCCAAAAAGCCCGCACCGAAAAAGGCGACAAAGCGGCGTGCAAAGAGTTCTCCACAGGTAAATGTGGGGGTGAATGACAATCTTCGGCAGATCAGGGGAATTGGTCTTGTGATCGAAAAAATCCTTATGGAGCAGGGGATTACCCGTCTGGAGCAGATAGCATCCATGACAGCCCGTGATATCGAAAGAATAGGGGCTGAACTGGACAAGAAACCAAGGCTGAGCCGCACCAGAATAGCCCGGGATAACTGGATAGAACAGGCCCAGGACCTTCTGGAAGCTGCATAAATATCAAGATGTTGAGAGGGCGGTTGACGATAAGTTGACCGCCCTTTCAACTTATGCGACATATATGCACTATTCATACATTCTAAACTGTGTATATTTGTATGAACAAGGTTGAAGCTGAGGCTGGTGAATACCATATGTAGAACGGGATGCAACTTTACATTCTTGGCGGAGTTGTTAAGGTCTGGGCAGGTTTTCGTTGCTAGTATCTCGTTAGTTGATTTTCGTTTGTTGCGGTTCGTCGCATAAGCTGTTTATTAGGGGTAGTTAGTGATGCAAGATATTCGAGTGATTTCGCTCGCGGTGTTTACCGCAAGTTTCCTCATCGGTTTCGCGATCTTTGAGGCCAACAAAGTGCAGGACAGTAGCAATATTTCTAATTTGCAGCTTTCCATGGTGCCTTTGTTTTCACCTAATATTAGTGTTGAATAAGAAGCGGCGCGGTGGTTTTGGCTTTGACCAGCCCTGCGCTTCTTTTTTCCGGTTGCGCCAGACTGAGAGGCAAGCGGTTATGTACGGTCTTCAATTAGCGAAGTCCAGTGATGCATAAAATGATCGAGCCAGAGGCGTTGTGCGTTTTTGTATTTTTGATGATCTGCCCGCAGGCGTTCACTTAGGTGGGCGCCTTTTTTATTGAGCATATCATGGGCGTTGATGGTCCAGCGTTCAATGATCCGTGAAGTCACTTCTGGGTGAAACTGTACGCCAAAGACGTGCTTTCCATAGGAAAAAGACTGGTTTTCAAACCGCTGACCGTGGGCGAGAGCGGTGGTTCCGGCGGGTAGATCAAAGCCTTCGCCATGCCATTGAAAAAAGCGCTCGGGCCAATGGGGGATGAGCGCTTTACCCAAAGGGGTGGCTTCAACACGGCGATAACCGATTTCGACCATTCCTTTATCATGTTTTGAAATGGTGCCGCCGAGCTGGCGTATCATCATCTGCGCGCCAAGACAGATCCCCAAATAGGGGAGGCTCTGCTCAAGGGCCTGGGTCAGCCAATTGATTTCGCGTTTGATTTCGGGACAGTCGTCATTGGCGCTCATCGGGCCACCAAAAACAATGAGCCCCCCATAGTCTTCAAGATTTTCCGGCAGCTCTTCGCCTTCTGTCGGATGTTTGATCTGTAATTCAAAGCCCTGCTTTTGCAGCCAGCGGCCAACCGCGCCGGGTGATGAGTTTTTTTGATGCAATAAGAGCAGGATCGGCGCATTTGTGCGAGCGCGACAGCTGTTATTGTCTGTGGGCTGTGTAGCTTTCCCATCGAGCTTTAAACCAGCTGTTTTTGCGTTAACTCTATTGTCCATGCTGTTTAATGCGTGCTTTCAAAAACCATCCCATGATCGGCATCAATAGATCATGGGGAAGGATTTTCAAAGCCAATGCACCTATTTGACCCAGAAAACTTGGAATAATGAGGCATTGGCCACACTTGAAGCCGCTATAGCCCATTCGAGCCGCCTTTTTGGCGCTGATCCCGCCACCCGATTTAACATAAAGCTCGGAGCGTGCGCCCATCGTCGCGTGAAAATCCGTGCGCACAGGGCCGGGGGCCAGAGTACTGATATGAACATTGGTGCCAAGACATTCCCATGAAAGGGCCTGTGTCAGCGATATTACATAGGCTTTACTGGCATAATAGGCGGCCTGATAGGGGCCAGGCAGCAAGCCGCCCATGGAAGAGACGTTGAGAATGCCGCCCGATTTGCGCGCCAGCATGTCAGGCAGAAAAAGCCGAGAGAGATCGGTGAGGGCGCGCACATTAAGATCAATCATGGCACGTACTTCATCTGGCTGATGACCGGCAAATGGCCCGGCCAGGCCAAAGCCAGCATTATTGACGAGGTTTTGAACATAATACTGTTCCTTGTGCAGCAGGGTTTCTATTTCGCCTATGCTCTTAACAAGGGTCAGATCACAGGCCAGAAACAGCACGTTGACGCCATGTTGTTCACTGATTTCGTCCGCTATTTTCTCAAGCTTTTGGGTGTTACGGGAAACCAGCAGCAGGTCATGGCCGGTTTTGGCGAATTCAAGAGCGAGCGCCTTGCCGATGCCCTGCGCGCCGCCGGTGATGAGGGTCAGAGGGCGAAGATCAGTTTTTTGCATGTTGTTTTTGCTCATAAAGTTCAGGATTTAATGCCAAGACGCGCCTGGACCTTCTGGCGCAGACGGACGCGCTCGCGCGTTTCCACATGCATCAATTCGGCAACTCGCCAGATCAGGTTTTGTTCAAATTCATGCAAAATGCCATCTGCATAGGCGATTTCCCAGAGCATTTCGATGATCTCAAGGCGTTGATCAAGCTCTAATGTACGGGCGAGGCGCCGGGTGAAGCCGTAAAGATCAACGGCCTTGGCGTCTTCTTTTTGCCCAAGCTTGATGAGTTCGGCGGCCTCAACCGGGCTGAGTTCATAGTTTTTTTCAAGCAGGTCTTGCAGCTTGCTGCGTTCGGTTTGCGCCAGCTCGCCATCGACAA
>JAKIUO010000285.1 GCA_021647535.1 Hyphomicrobiaceae bacterium | reverse complement strand
CGTCGTTCACCAACCAGGTTCTGGCCCAGATCGAGCTGTGGCAGAACAGCGGCAAGTATGAAAACAAGGTCTATATCCTGCCTAAAAACCTTGACGAGAAAGTCGCCACCCTGCATCTGGCCAAGCTCGGCGTACAGCTGACAGAGCTCTCCGATGAGCAGGCCGAGTATATTGGCGTTCCCAAAAAAGGTCCGTTCAAGCCAGAGCATTACCGCTACTAGGCAACAGCTCTCCAGGATCAGGATTAATATATACAGGCGGCTTTCGTAAGGAAGTCGCCTGTATGCTTTCTATCCCAAGCCGTCCTTCCCCCTGCGAAGCAAATCAGGCCCCTGCGAAGCAAATCAGGCCCCTGCGAAGCAAATCAGGCCTTGAACTTGCCACTACGCAGACGGTCGGCTTCCATTTTTTCGATTTCGCGGGCACCAGATACCACCACTTTGGGATCGGGTACGAAGTCGAGATTGGTATCCTTGCCTTCATAATCAATGGCGTTGAGAATAACTTTCAGCGCATTGAGACGGGCGGCCTGTTTGTTGTTGGAGCGGATAATCGTCCAGGGCGCAGCCGAAGAGTGGGTGCGCTTCAACATGGCATATTTGACCGAGGTAAATTCGTCCCAGCGGTCCTGAGCCTGCACATCGACTTCGCTGAGCTTCCATTGGCGCAACGGGTCGGTTTTGCGGCGTTCGAAACGCCGGGCTTGTTCGTCTTTGGTGACGGAGAAATAGAGTTTTAGCATGACGGTGCCCTGGCGTACCAGATCCTTTTCAAAGCCGACGACGCCCTTCATGAAATATTTGTACTCTTCGTCGGTACAAAAGCCAAAGACCGGCTCGACCATAGCGCGATTATACCAGCTGCGATCAAACAGAACCATTTCGCCGCCGCGTGGAAACTGCCCGACATAGCGCTGAAAAAACCATTGCGTGCGTTGGGTTTCGGTGGGTTTGCCAAGGGCGACGACGCGATAATGTTTCTCGTTCATGTAGCGCGTTGTCCGGCGGATGGTGCCGCCTTTGCCAGAGGCGTCCCGGCCTTCAAACAGGATCATGAACTTGTTTTTTTCGTGCTCCATATGCGCCTGAAGTTTGAGCAGTTCGGCCTGATAGGGCTTCAATGCCAGTTCATTATTGCGCCGCGCCAGTGCTTTGGCGGCCTTGCTTTTTTTCTTTTTCAGCGTTGCCTTGAGACGTTTGTTTTCGGCGCGTAATTGCGACAAGACCGAGCTTGCGGGGGCTGGGGGTGCAAGAGATTTGATTGTGTCGGATTTGGAGGGCATGGCCGGGCTCGTACTTTACTGGAGGGATAAGGAAACCATCTTAGCATGGAAAATTAAATATGGTCCTGACATACGTATTTAACAAGTGCTTACCAAGGCGCATATGTGCGGCAAAACAGGTTCCCCTCGCGTCAATTGTCCTCTATACCGGTTGGGAGTGGGGCTAAGCTGGGAGGTGATATGGCCAATATTTATATCAGCTATTCAAGTCGAGACGAGCGCGCCGTGCTGGGGTTGAAGTCCTGGCTGCGCGAGCACGGCTATGAGGCTCTCTTGGTGGACCGTCTGAAGCGGCAGGAGCAGGGCGCATTTGAGGAGCTTGAACCGGTTCTGCTGGAGGCCATTAATGCGTCGGAACTGGTTATTTTCCTGGTGACCCCCTTTTGGGAAGCCTCAAAGCTTTGTCAATGGGAACTGGACAAAGTACAAGCTTTGAGCAAGTCGCATATGGCTATTTTGGAAGCGCCAGCCACTGTCACGCTGGCGGACAGTATTTCAGTTATTGACATGACACGGAACCGTGACAAGGGGCTGACGCGTTTGCGTGAGGAGCTCAAGCGCCTGTTGTCTTCCCCCCCTGGCGAGAAACCGTCCGGCACTCAACAAGAGATCTCTGAGCTTCCTTTGCAGGGCACGGTTATTGCCCGACATGATCGTGGCAAAACCAAAGGCAGCAGTACGAAGGAAACTCCCGTTTCTCCTGTGCAGCAACGACAAGAAGGGGTCAATCGGACCTTGAAGATCTTGCATCAGGGGATCCGCTGGAGTGCTTTTCCGGGCTGGTTGACGCGCTTTTTAAAATTGCCAGTTGCGGGGACAAAAATAAAAGAGCGGGCCATGGGGCTCTCCCCCTTGAAGAAAAAGCTGTCATTCAAACGGCCCTCTTTTACGGCTATGGCCAAACGGATCGTGGGCTGGCTGACAGGCGGAACGGCAAGAATGGCAGGGGCGGCTTTTTTACTTTTTGTTTTTGTCACAGCACTGATCGCGATGATGTCCGATGGCCCCTTGGGCAGCAAGAGCGTCATGCGCAAGGAATTGGCCGATGTCAAAAAGCGTCAATCCCTGTTTTTAACGAAAATATCCAATCATCTTCGCGGCACCGGCGATGTGCAAACCTCATTACTGCTGGGATTGGAAGCCCTTGAGGGGGCGCAAGGGCAAGAGGATCGCTTCAAGGCACGAGATGCGCTTTACAGTGCCTTTGTCAAGGAGCGCAAAAAGCTGGTTTTTCGGGGGCATGACAATCATGCCAGCGGCGCCATGTTTAGTCCTGACGGGCGCTATATTCTCAGTTCGTCGTGGGATCGCACTGTGCGCATCTGGCAGATTGCCGCGCCGCGCCGCGTGCAGGTCATCGACCAGCATGAGGGTTTTGTCAACACAGCGCGTTTTAATCAGCAGCAAACGCTCATCCTAACGGCGGCGCTTGATAATAAAGCGCGTTTGTTCAGTGCGCGAACCGGCAAGTTGGTGCGGGTATTGAAAGGCCATAATCATGACCTGACAAGTGCCTCCTTTTC
>JAKIUO010000056.1 GCA_021647535.1 Hyphomicrobiaceae bacterium | reverse complement strand
TAAGGACAGTGAGTATTATTCAAAAACCAAAGCACACATCGGTAGGTCTTGACGATGTTACGATTGTGATCGTGGCCTTTAACAGCGCCAGGATTCTCGGCAAATGTCTTGCCTCACTCCCAAAAGGCATAAAGACGATACTTGTTGATAATGCCAGCGGAGATAACACCTCTGCGATTGGTCAGGCAGCGGGATGTAAAGTGATCACGCTTGTTGAAAATATGGGCTATGGAACTGCGGCAAACCGGGGAATTGATAGGGCTGACAGCAAATATGTTTTTCTGCTCAACCCTGACATTGTCTTATTAAATGATTGCATTGAAATATTGATAGAGGCTGCCGAAACGATGCCGCGTGCAGCCATGCTTGGGCCAAGACAGTTAAATGCGGAGGGTGTGGTTGCCAACAAAAGTAATGATTTGGAAAAAAACAGCTATCTGGATGAGCCAACAGAAATGCAAGCCGGTGGAGATCGCAGGTCTGTTGATTTTCTGGTTGGTTCAGCGCTTTTCATGAAGAGCGCTTTATTTGCAAATATCGGTCAATTTGATGAGAATATTTTCTTGTTTTACGAAGAAAATGATCTGTGTGACCGCTTTATTGCAGCGGATTATCAAATCATTCTGGTTAATGAGGCTCTGGCAACTCATGACATCGGTTCATCAACCAGCAATGTCAATGAGCTGGAGATGAAAAAGCGCTGGCACATGGCGTGGTCGCGGCAATACTACTTACGAAAAAACAACAAGCCCTCAAGAGCTTCATGGATTATCCTGGTCAATTTTCTCAAGCTATCTATGACGTTTATCACGATGAACAAGAAGAAAAGACTGCGCTACCAAGGGAATCTTGGTGGTACGATTGGTTACTTGCGCGGTGTAAAAGCCCAGGATCGGAAAATGAAATGAGGTTGGGGCAGCATGGTTTCTACTTCAAGGTCGAGCGTTCCTGATCCCGAGTGAACGCAATCTACTCTAGGGCGTGATGATTATCATGCGCTCAGATCGAAATTGGTGAAATAATTATCAAATACAATCGTTTTAACGCATTTGAAACCTTTGTCTTCAAGATAGGGCAGCATCTTGCTCCGGTTTTCTTCAAAGATCTCCAATTGCAGAAAGATTTTATTTTTCTTGATAATATCCAGCATTCCATCAAAAACTTGCAGCTCATGCTCTTCAACGTCGATTTTGAGAGCTAAAATATCGTGTGACGGCTTTAGGTAATCGTCGAGACGAACGGCCTCAACGACGGTTTTTCCAATGACCTCTTCTGTACCCGTTTCGGCAATCCGAGAGGCACCTCTATTGCCGCAGCGAGCCATATAGAAATCAAGCTTTCCATTTTTGTCTGTGGCGGCAACCTTGTGAACTTCAATCTGTGCCGTGAGTTCATTGATAAACAAATTGGCGTGCAGCTGCGCATGGCTACGCGGATCAGGTTCAAAGGCGTGAATCGTTTCCAGTTGGCAATGTTTGGCCAGATAAATGGAATAGAGCCCGGCATGGGAGCCAATATCCCAGAATTCGACACTCTTGCCCCTATCCAGAAAACTCTGGACCTCTCCCGAGAAATAATCTATCTGCGCCCCTTCCCAAACTCCCTTGGTGACCAGATTGCGATCAATTGAGTTTGACTGGTCAATCAGATGTAAAAACCCCATCCGGCTTTCTATGAAATATTGTCTTTGCGCCATCCACATATAGCGCTTCCAGATACTGGGCAGCAGGCGCTTGAGCACAGGCATTTTAATGAGGCTATTGGGAGGGGGGAGCATAATAAATTATCTATCGTTATATTCCGTTTGTTTGACTGGTATAGATCATGTGGTATTTTTTTTCCATAAAAAAATTAGGGCTGTCTACACCAGTGATTTTAGGTTGTTATACTTATACCAATCGCCTTTTATCATAACCCATTCATAGCCTGCATTAATGAGGGGCTCTGCCCCATTGGCACTAAGTTAAGACATTTTTATCCGTCATTCCCGCGAAGGCGGGAAACCAAGCGGGTTGAAACTCGTGATTTGTTTGTGTTTTGTAACGAACCTTGCAAAAAATGCAGTCTCCTATTCAAATTTGAACAGGTTTGCCTAAAGTGAGCTTGCTTGGATTCCCGCCTACGCGGGAATGACGTAGTGTGTAGCACTAACTTAGCGCCTATGGGGCTTTGCCCCCTATTCCAGGAAGAGCGGACCCCAGCAAAGGACCCGTCCTTTGGAAACCTGAATATCTATCAAGGTACAAAGACAGCAACATACTCTGCCTTGCAATAATAAAAGTCACACTGAGTGTGAAATGGTGGGCCCGGCTGGACTCGAACCAGCGACCGGACGGTTATGAGCCGTCAGCTCTAACCAACTGAGCTACAGGCCCATCTGTATTTTGGGAGCCACCAGGGGTCAAAGCGATTAAGCTGTAAAACCTGGTTTTCGTTTCCCCCCAAAAGGGTGCTATCTTGGTCAGGTCTCCACATCTATTACGGAATACCCCCGGCTTGCAAGACCAAATCTACCTGTCCTTAATTTCTCACCAGCTTGCAACCATGGAAAGGACAATATTTGTCAGTATTCAGGCCGCAAAAGAATGCTTTTTTATACTCAAAACACTTGGAGATCAGACAACGTTTGCGAAAAACCGTTGTTCGATCAACGAGGTTCACCCGTCTGCAGCCAAATCGCTTGTAGCCGCTGGCTATATACTGAAGATTCGCTCATAAAATAACTGATGGAGCTTCCCCATGCCTTTTTCTCCAAAACTGAAATCCTCGCGCCTTTCGATTGCCCTCATAACGATGCTAACGCTCTCCAGCTGTTTGGTACTCACAACAAGTGCACAGGCCATCCAAGAGAACCAGGCCGCTCGCACCATGAGCTTGTCGGCAACTGGCACGATAGACAGCAAACCGGATATGGCCACCCTTAGCACTGGCATCGAAACAGTGGCTGTGAGTGCCCGTGATGCCCTTGACGACAATAATGAGGTGATGGCGCGCATGATGAAAAGCCTGAAAAATGCTGGGCTTGAAGAACGCGATATTGTCACTACACAATTTCTGGTGCAACCACGCTATGAGCAAATTCGTCGTCGTAAGAAAGTCCAGGGTCCACAAATTCCCCTGATAATCGGTTATACCGTGCGTAACAATCTGCAGATAACGGTGAGAGACCTTGATAATCTCGGGCGCATTATGGACCGCCTTGTGACCCTTGGATCCAATCGCTTTGGCGGCATCTCCTTTGGCCTGTCAGACCCGGACAAGGCGCTTGATGAAGCCCGCGCCGAAGCTATGCGCAAGGTCATTGACAAGGCTGAACTCTATGCACGGGCCGCCGGTGTGCGCCTTGGTGCCATCTCCTCTATCAGTGAACAGTCGCGCCTTTCTGCACCAAGACGCATGGCCTATCGCGCCAAAAGGTCCATGGCCATGTCTGTGCCAATCGCGGCTGGAGAGCACAAGACCTCGGTTAGTGTGCATGTGAGCTGGGCGCTGGAAGAATAGACAAACAAGCTGGCTGCAGACCTTGTGCGTCTCCAGTCATTTGCCTTCGCGCTCAAATCGCTCCTTTGCAAGACGGTCCAGTCTCGCGCGACGGGCCGTCTCACCGTGACGAATTTCCTCTTCAATTTCCGGGCGAACAATTGAAAAACCACGGATCAATAAAAAATGGGTGACAGCATAATATAATGCTGCACCGCCTGCCAACCATGGATCAGGTGCAATATTGCCAAATACCATGGATAACAGCGCATAGATCAGCATGGCTTCCAGCCCAATATTGCCAAATATCCAGCGCCACAAGGGCCTTGCAGCCATGATTTGCCCCAGCGTCACTGCAAATTTATAGACGTCATCATGGGGGCCAAACTTTGCAACAAGATCGGCCCGCCGGTGAATGGCGGTTAGTTCACGAAGCGCAATGGCGTGCACTTTGAGCATGAACAAGGCCCGAAAAGCCCCCAGCTTGCCAAGCAAGCTATGCAGGAGCAGGATTGACAGGACAAAAGCGGCAGTCTCAATGAGATACATATTGTTTCCGTTTAAGGTCTTTAAAACACTCCCCCATTCTAAAGCCTAAAAACCCAGACCGTAAACCGATACTGACATGGGCGGCATCAATTGTCATGGTGGACCGTTGTGCGAGGGGTGGGGCTCACAGGGTTTTGTATTGCGCGGTTTTTGGATTGGTGCCAGTCTGATGGACAACTGCTCATTGGTACGTCATTTGGGGCACGCCATTTGGAAGGGAAATATGATGAGAAAAATAGTCGCTGTTTTTATGGTGTTTTTAATGGGAACAGCGGTTCTGCTGCTTGGCGGAAAGTCAGCGGAACTGTTGGCGGGTAAAAAGGCCAACCCGGTCAAAGAACGACAAAAATTGATGCGCTCTGTTGGGAAGGCCATGCAGATAAGTGTGAAAATGCTGAAGGGCAAAGTCGCCTATGACGGGACCGAAATTGCTAGTCGCATGAAGATCATGAATGAGGTTGCCGGGAAATTTAATGATGATTTTTCCAGACTGTTTCCAGAAGGGTCTGATGATGAAAATTCTATTATGGATTTTGATCAGGAATCGAGTGCCAAGGCAGATATCTGGAACCAGGTAGATGATTTCAAAATGAAGTCTGGTGAACTGAAAACCGCAAGTGCTGTTGCCATGAAACAGGCGGGTGACAAAGCGGCTTTTGCCAAAGCTTTGGAAAATGTCGGCAAGTCCTGCAAAGGTTGCCATCAAAAATACAAGGCAGATAAGAAAGAATAGTTTTTCAATTCCGATAATGGATGAGAAAAGAGTATAGCCAGCGGCTATGGCGCTTTGGCCGCTGACGAGTGCACCTCGTTGAACCGACAACGCTTTTACACTAACTTTTCGAGTGTTTTTGAGACCTGTTATTTAAGCGCAGGGTCATGTCGCTTCGATTGGGCTTTGCTTTAGATAAAAGAACAATCCCCATACTGCGATGTGGAACAACATACGAAAAAGGCAGAGGAATAAATAATTCCTCTGCCTTTTGATGGATTTATGCTTTGGTTCAAATCAGGCTTATGGGGCCATGACAATGCAAGCCATTTTGTGTGTTCTTTTGAGGCGATCACAGGCAATGGAAGCCCCGCTGCGAGACGAAAATCCGGAAAAACGGGCGCGGTGGTAATTAACGCCATTTTTTTCAAAATGCATGATGTAGGGCTCGTGACCATTGAGAACATTTGAAGCTTTGGTCTGGAGTGCCGCCAGCTTGCCAACAGCTATGTTGCGGTCCTGATAGGCACCAACCTGAATATCAAAGCCTTCTGAACCTTTGCGACCAAAATATTTGCCAACACCAAGAGCTTGTGAAGACAGGGATGCTTTGATAATCTTTGGTTTTTGGGTATTTCGGTTATTCCACGATGTAGAGCTGCCTGCCACCACTATTTTACGCATGGGTGCCTTCGCACGACGGGGGTCAAGTGCAGCCATTCTTTGATGCACTGGCAGCTTGCGGGTGGACACAGCCCGAGGGAAATTGCGATTAAGCAGGCGGCGCATTTCAGCATTGCGACTGCGAGCAGAGCGCCCCCCCATGACAACTGCGATCAGATGTTTGCGCCCTCGTTTGACAGAAGAGGTAAGATTAAAACCCGAAGCCCGTGTATATCCGGTCTTGATACCCTCGGTTCCTTTGTAGGAATAGAGCAGTCCGTTATGATTACGATAGCCCCGGCCGCGATATTTGAAACGGCGTATTTTGAAGGCTTTGGAGAGCTGCGGAAAATCGTTCATGATGCGAACGGAAAGCTTGGCCATGTCCCGTGCTGTGGTGACCTGTTTTCTGTTGGGCAGCCCTGAAGCATTTTTAAAGACTGTGTTGCTCATGCCAATGGCTCTTGCTTTACTCGTCATGAGACGGGCGAATTTGGCTTCGCTGCCCGCTATGTTTTCAGCAACTGTTGCGGCCGCATCATTAGCTGATTTGGTGACAAGCGAGCCGATAATATCACTCACCTTGATGTATGAACCAGGCTTCAGACCGAGTTTGGTCGGGGGCTGAGCCGCTGAGTGAGGGGTCACATAAAATTTGGTGTTGGTGGAAAGGCGATCTTTTTTCAGATAGTCAAAAAGTACATAGAGCGTCATGATTTTAGTGAGGGAGGCTGGAAAACGAGGTGCGTCAGCATATTTGGAATGAAGCACTTTGCCAGTATTGCCGTCAATGACGATGGCAGCATATTTGGGATTGGCTCGAACAGATGAAGAGAATGCCAGCGCAAAGCTAAGAGCAACCAGTCCTGAAACTAAGTTTTTCATCATACCACTACCAAAATATCTACACCACATACCAAGATTGCCCCTCTTGAAATTAATTATTTGAATAGTCCCGCAACGACCACTGCCACTTACCAAATTTATGGCCATTGAATAGCTGTCTCGCCTGGACACAGACACCATACTTCCCTACAAGCACGGCTCTTCATGACGGGAATGTGGCAATTGGTCCTAGCCTCAGCAGATATCTCGAAATGACCACATTTGGCCAGCTGTCCCTTGGGATAACATCGTGAGACAGTATGTTTAGCATTTGGTTAAACAGGGGGTGTCCTGGGGGATGTGATCAAAAAACACCTCTTTTCAATTTTCGGGAAAAAAGGAAATCATCTATAATGATCAAATATTTGTCCAATTCACCATGAATGGTTTTGTCGCAAAAGTTTGTGTCAACTATGTTGCCCTGTTTGGCTTTGGCTTGGCGATGAGAACTGCTATCAACGTCCTGAGAATAAAAATCTCAAAAATAATTGCGAACTGGTGCAAAAATGGGTTGTAATTGGTGTATGATAGACCAAACTATATTAACGCCGACCTCAATTGGAGCATGGTTGAAAAGAATGATCAGGGTGTCAAAGGGTGGACAAAGGCCAGAAACCTGTCTTGTGGTTGCAGGTCTCGACTTTGAGGAACCCCAACAGGTGAAACTGGCCGGGGATAAAGAAAAAAAGGAAGACCAGGGGGGTGGTGATACTGGAACGCAAGTCATCACCAAGCCGCGTACAAAAGCAAAAAAACCGCGCCTTTATAAAGTACTATTGTTGAATGATGATTACACGCCAATGGATTTTGTCATTTTCATACTGGAACAGTGTTTTAACAAGTCCAGAAGCGAGGCAACAGGAATTATGTTGCAGGTTCATCGCTCCGGGATCGGGATATGTGGTGTATTTACCTATGAGGTAGCTGAAACGAAAGTTTCGCAGGTCATGAACCTGGCCAAACAAAGTGAACATCCATTGCAATGTACAATGGAGAAAGAGTAGCAAGCATAAAGGGCGAGGTTAGATGCCGTCATTTTCGACAAATCTTGAAGAAGCGCTTCACAGGGCTTTGGAATATGCCAATGAATATGGTCATGAGTTCATCACACTGGAACATTTACTGTTCTCCTTGATTGATGATCGCGATGCAGCCGCTGTCATGAGGGCCTGCATGGTTGACGTTGATGAATTGCGAGGCAAGGTCCAGCATCACCTGGAAACCGAGCTCTCGGGTATCATTGTGGATAATGATGACCATGAAGCTCAGCCAACGGCCGGTTTTCAGCGGGTCATCCATCGAGCCATCATTCATGTGCAATCCTCTGGACGTGAAGAGGTCACGGGTGCCAATGTGCTGGTGGCGATTTTCGCCGAGCGCGAAAGTCATGCGGCCTATTTTCTGCAAGAGCAGGATATGACCCGTTTCGATGCCGTGAATTATATCTCCCATGGCATCGCCAAACGCGAAGACATGTCGGAACCGCGCTCGATAAGTGGAACCGAAGATGATAATCCGGTGTTTGGCTCTGAAGCCAAGGGTAAGAGCAATGATGCGCTCGACACTTATTGTGTCAATCTCAATGAAAAAGCCAAAGCGGGGCGTATTGATCCTTTGATCGGACGTTCTGAAGAGATAGATCGGACCATTCAGGTTTTATGTCGCCGTCAAAAGAACAATCCTTTGTTCGTCGGCGATCCTGGCGTTGGCAAGACAGCCATTGCCGAGGGTCTGGCGCGCAAGATTGTGCGCGGTGAAGTCCCTGAAGTTCTGGAAGACAGCACCATTTTCTCGCTGGATATGGGCTCTTTGCTGGCTGGCACGCGCTATCGGGGCGATTTTGAAGAGCGCCTGAAAGCCGTTATGACTGAGATCGAAGGCTATCCGGGCGGTATCTTGTTCATTGATGAAATTCATACGGTCATTGGCGCGGGTGCGACTTCTGGCGGGGCCATGGACGCCTCTAATCTGCTGAAACCGGCTTTGCAGTCGGGGACGTTGCGCTGCATAGGTTCGACAACCTACAAAGAATATCGCCAGCATTTCGAAAAAGATCGGGCGCTTGTCCGTCGGTTCCAGAAAATCGACATCAAGGAACCCAATATCGAGGATGCCATTGACATACTGAAGGGCCTCAAACCCTATTTTGAGGAGTTTCACAAAGTCGAATATTCCGCTGAGGCCATCAAAACGGCGGTGGAGCTTTCTGCCAAATATATTCATGATCGCAAACTGCCCGACAAGGCCATTGATGTGATCGATGAAACCGGTGCTTCGCAAATGTTACTGCCGCCGGAGCAGCGCTTGAAGAAAATCGGTGTCAAAGAGGTCGAAGTGACCATTGCCCGCATGGCCCGCATACCACCAAAAACCATCAGCAAGGATGATGCAACGGTCTTGCGCCATATTGATCGTGACCTGAAAAGGGTGGTGTTTGGTCAAGATAACGCCATTGAGGCCCTCGGCAGTGCTATCAAGCTGTCTCGGGCAGGTTTGCGCGAGCCTGAAAAACCCATCGGCAGCTATCTGTTCTCTGGGCCGACCGGTGTGGGTAAAACTGAAGTCGCCAGACAGTTGGCCTCGCTGATGGGCGTCGAGCTCTTGCGCTTTGACATGTCTGAATATATGGAACGCCACACCATATCGCGACTGATTGGTGCCCCTCCAGGTTATGTCGGTTTTGATCAAGGCGGTCTGCTGACAGATGGTATTGACCAGCATCCCCATTGCGTTTTGCTGCTTGATGAGATCGAAAAAGCCCATCCTGATCTGTTCAACATCTTGTTGCAGGTCATGGATCACGGCAAACTCACCGATCACAATGGCAAAAAAGTCGACTTCCGCAATGTCATCTTGATCATGACGACAAATGCCGGGGCCGCCGATATGGCCAAAGCGCCCATCGGTTTTAACCGCTCGAAGCGCGAAGGGGATGATGAAGAAGCCATCAACAAGCTGTTCTCGCCAGAATTTCGCAATCGTCTTGACGCGGTTGTGAGCTTTGCAGCGCTGCCTCAGGATGTGATTGCCAAAGTGGTCGAAAAATTCGTCTTCCAGCTGGAAGCTCAGCTTGGCGAACGCAATGTCACCATTGAGCTGTCGCAGGAAGCCAATAACTGGCTGGCCAAAGAAGGCTATGACGAGCGCTATGGGGCGCGACCTCTGGCGCGGGTCATTCAGGAGCATATTAAAAAACCGCTTGCCGAAGAACTTCTGTTCGGCAAGCTGCAAAATGGCGGCACGGTGCGCGTCATCCTCAATAAGAGTGGCGGCAAGAACAAGCTTGGTTTTGAATATTTCAAACCCAAGCCGCCCCGTAAAACGGCGACCATAACTGAGGATAAGGCCCCGAAAAAGAAGCCGACACCTCGCAAAACAACCGCCAAAAGGAAGAAGCCGATCAGAAAAGGCAAGGGAGGAAGCACCGTTCCCAAAGTGCCTTTGTCTGATAAATAGCTAGGGCCCCTTGTTTTTTCTTCGTAACAGGGGAATCCTACTGGCTTTGGATCTTAATGTTTTGAGCAACTCTTTCTCCCTATAATAGTGGGAGGAGGAGTTGTTTTTTGGTTCTTTCACGTATTGGCAAGCAATAGGGCATTCGCACAAGCTGTTTTGTTAAGCGTCAGAATGTCTGGATCAGATGGAAGAATATGCCAGAGGATAAAAAACACCCCAAACGGGCATTGGACTTTTTCACCCAGAACATCAAACCCAACCTCATTGAATTTGAGCGCTCCAGAGGGGTTCTCATCTGGTTACTCGCGCTTATTATCGGTTTTGTCGCCGCCTATCTGGCGATTGTTTTTCGAGTGCTGATCGGCTGGGTGCAAATTCCCTGGCTCGGCACCAGCTCGGAACGTGTCTTTGAGGCCGCTATCAATCTGCCTTGGTATGTGATTTTGGCGGCCCCAACCTTTGGCGGCCTGCTTGTTGGCCTGTTGCTAGTCTTTGTCATGCCCGGCAAACGGGCTTATGGTGTGGCTGATGTCATCGAGGCGCAGGCCATTCGAAACTCAAGAATATCGCTTCGTGAAGGGCTGAGTAACGCGCTTGTTTCTATTTTGTCTCTCGGAACAGGGGCCAGTGCCGGACGAGAAGGGCCGGTGGTTCATCTTGGCGCTTCTATTGCCTCCTGGCTGGAAGATCGTTTTAATTTTTCTAAAAGTGCAAGACGCACGCTTCTGGCTTGCGGCGTTGCGGCTGCCGTTTCCGCCTCTTTTAACGTCCCATTGGCCGGGGTGGTCTTTGCTCATGAGGTCATACTTGGGCATTATGCCCTTCGTGCCTTTGTACCTATCGCAATTTCCAGTGCGCTGGGTGCCGTGATCGTGCGCCTTCACCTTGGCAATTTTCCGGCCTTCATTATCCCGGATTATCAGATTTCATCTCATTGGGAATTTCCAGCTTTTGCCTTGCTCGGACTGGTGTGTGCGCTTGTCGCCATCCTGTTTCAGTTCATGCTGATGGGAACAGACCGCTTTGCCCGTCGTTTCGAAATCCCCCTCTGGCAACGTCCGGTGATTGGTGGCTTTTTGATTGGTTGTATCGCTATTTATTTTCCGCAAATATTGGGGGTGGGCTATGATGCAACGGATGCTGCTTTGAAACAGCAATTTTCGCTTGTCCTTTTATTGGCGCTGCTCGGGCTAAAGGCTTTGGCCACTTCGATCACGCTTGCCAGCCGTTTTGGCGGGGGTATTTTTTCTCCCTCACTTTACCTCGGGGCCATGACAGGCGGGGCCTTTGGCATGACACTTTCCATGTTCTTCCCACTTTTTGCCTCTTCACAAGGACTATATGCAATCACCGGTATGGGAGCTGTCGCCGCCTGCCTTTTAGGGGCGCCGCTCTCAACTGTGCTGATCGCCTTTGAACTGACTGGTGATTATAGCGTCACCATCGCTCTGTTACTGGCCGTTTCCATCTCCATCTCCCTGCATCGGGCTTTTCTGGGGCAGAGTTATTTTCACTGGCAATTGAATACAAGAGGCTTGTTCCTGAAAGGCGGGCCGCATCGTTACATCTTGCACACCCTGCTGGTAAAGCAGTTCATGACACCGTTGGCAAAGGGTGAAAATGAGAAGTTTAATCCTGACAATGAAGAGCATCCGCCGTGGATTTCGGTGAGCGCAACGATCGAACAGGCTTTGCGTCTTTTTGATAAAAAAGGCCTCGACAAGCTTGCCGTTATTGACCTTGCCGATCCTGAAAAAATAGTCGGTTGGGCCTATAAGATTGATGCCTTGCATGAATATAATCAGGCTTTGATCGACGCGCATGTGGAGCATACTCAATAACTGATGTTACGCACCCAACTTTTGGGCTGGTCTTGAAAAAGAGCCTTCGGCGACGCTTATGCAGCGGGCCTTCAGGGACCAGTCCCTAAAAACCCAACAATTGGGATTGCACAAGGGTCTCGACCCTTTGCCGCTTTCGCGCGTAGCGAACCGCCGGAGGCATTCTTTTCTTCTTTTGCGTAACATCAGTCAATAAATTAAGCTGCGTTGTTTTGATCCAGATCATATGTCTCTTTTTCATCTTCTTCTACGCTGATTTCATTGCTTTTGCCCTTGTTACAGGAGAAGAAAATGGTTGATGTTTTAGGCATGGTGGTGACTGTTCTGGGGCCGGTTTCCTTGCTTGGTCTGGTGCTTTTTGTCTTCATGGCTCAAAGCTAAGCACTCCTCAAAATTGTTGCAAAAAACCGGGTACAGGGATCTGTGCCCGGTTTTTTTGTGGTTCGTGATCGAAAAGTGCGATGAAGAGGGGGCTTTTATTAAAAATTTAAGTTTTTGATTTGACCCGATCCCCCTATAAGGAATACTACTTATAAAGCATAAGAGGTCAAAACAGCCAGGAATTGGTATGCTCATGCCAAATCAGCTGCTTTCATGAGGCCGCAGCACGAAGGGAAAAGCAATGTATATCATGCAGATCGTCGCCACCATTCTGGGACCAGTTTCTCTGGCCTGTCTTCTCTTGTTCGTCTATCTGGTCAACAGGAAGAAAAAAGTTAAAAACTAGAGCATTGATTTAACGGTGAAATATTGTACGGCTCCAGTTTTCCTGGGGCCGTTTTTTATTGAGTGGTCCTTTGGCCCCAACAGTACATGTTTATAAGTTGGAGAGCTTGCCCAAAGAATGCTTGCACTTGCTGATCCCGGCGCACACTTGTGATAGGCTTGCAAATAGAATCAGGGACCAGCCCAAAAGATCATCGGAAAGATCAAATGTCACAAGCCGCCGGAAAATCTCTCTCTCAGTTGGCCCAACAAGCCATGAGCCGCCCAACAGCTGATTATCTCGTGGGGCTGAACACTGAGCAACGAGACGCCGTTGAAACCCTGCAAGGACCGATATTGGTATTGGCAGGGGCGGGGACTGGTAAAACCCGCGTTCTCACCACCCGCATAGCGCATATCCTTAATCGGGGCGAGGCCAGTCCCTATAATATTCTGGCCGTGACCTTCACCAATAAAGCCGCTTTCGAGATGAAAGCACGTATTGGGGCACTGGTTGGTCAGGCCGTAGAGGGGATGCCGTGGCTTGGCACCTTTCACGCCATCTGCGTCAAGATATTGCGCCGCCACGCGGAACTCGTCGATCTTAAATCCGGCTTCACCATTCTGGATACGGATGACCAAATCCGTCTCATCAAGCAGATTTTGAAGCTCGAAAATATCGACGAAAAACGCTGGCCCGCCCGCCATCTGGCCTCTCTGCTGGATCGCTGGAAAAACAAGGGGCTCGTTCCTTCAAAGGTTCCTGCCGGAGAGGCTCATACCTTTGCCAATGGCAAGGGGGCGGAACTATATGAAGCCTATCAAAAACGCCTGAAGGAACTGAACGCCGTTGATTTTGGCGATATATTGCTGGAATGTCTGCGCCTTTTTCAAGAGCATAACGATGTCCTCAAAGAATATCAAAGCCGCTTTCGCTATATCCTTGTAGACGAGTATCAAGACACCAATGTCGCGCAATATTTGTGGTTGCGGCTGCTGGCACAAGGTACCAGCAATGTCTGTTGCGTTGGTGATGACGACCAGTCGATCTATGGCTGGCGCGGGGCCGAGGTCGATAATATCTTGCGCTTCGATAAGGATTTTCCGGGCGCCAAGGTCATTCGTCTTGAGCAAAATTACCGCTCCACCGGTCATATTCTCGCCACCGCCTCGGCCCTCATCGCCAATAATAGCGAACGTCTGGGCAAGAGCCTGCACACCAATATTGGTGATGGCGACAAGGTTTTGCTGCGTGGCTGCTGGGATGATGAGGAAGAGGCCCGCAACATCTCCGACCAGATCGAACAATTGCAGCGTGAACAGCATAGCCTGGAAGACATCGCCGTACTGGTGCGGGCCAGTTCGCAAATGCGCGCTATCGAAGACCGCTTCGTTACCGTTGGACTGCCATACCGCGTGATTGGCGGGCCACGATTTTATGAGCGCAAGGAGATCAAAGATGCCATTGCCTATTTCGAGGTAATTTTCAACAGTGCCAATGATCTGAAATTCGAGCGCATCATCAACACCCCCAAACGCGGCCTTGGTGAAGCCTCCCTGCGTCCCATCTATGAATATGCGCGAGCTAAGAGCATCCCGCTGGTGGATAGCGCCCGCGTTCTGGTGACCACCGAAGCGCTGCGTCCAGCTGCCCGCAACTCGATCTCAAAACTGCTGGGCCAATTCGACCATTGGTCCAGCATGAGCCAGATGATGAAACACACCGAACTGGCGCAGGTCATTCTGGACGAGAGCGGCTACACCAATATGTGGCAAAAGGACAAGAGCCCACAAGCCCCGGGCCGCCTCGACAATCTCAAGGAACTGATTCGCTTCATGGAAGAGTTCGAGTGCATGAACGGTTTTCTGGAGCATGTCTCGCTGGTTATGGATACGGACAGCGGCAATGATGGGGAGCGCGTTTCGCTGATGACCCTGCATTCTGCCAAGGGTCTCGAATTTGGTTCGGTCTTTCTGCCAGGCTGGGAAGAGGGATTGTTTCCCCATCAGCGTTCTCTTGACGAGAGCGGCCAGAGCGGGCTGGAAGAAGAACGCCGCCTCGCTTATGTCGGTATTACGCGCGCCAAAAAACGCTCCACCATCAGCTTTGCCCAGAACCGGCGCACTCACGGCCAATGGCAAACTGCCGCCCCGTCGCGCTTCATTGACGAGCTGCCCGCTGACCATGTGGACGTCATGGAAAGCCTGTCTTATGGTGGCTATGCGCAAAAATCACAGCCTAGCCGTTTTGAAGCCTGTGCGTCAGTTGCCGAGGATATTTATTTAGAACCGCGCTGGAATAAAACGGACGGCGCAAACAGTGCTAAGCGCAAAGTCACCACCATTGAAGGCCAGGCCCGGCGCATTAAAAAAGTCCACCGCTCCAGCTATGAAACTGGTGAGCGTGTCTTTCACCAGAAATTTGGCTATGGCACGGTCGCCTCAATCGATGGTGACAAGCTGACCATCGACTTTGAAAAGGCCGGAGAAAAACGGGTGGTGGAGAGTTTTGTCGAGAAGTCTTAAAAGCCGCTATCGCGACTTGTCCTCGCCGGACGGGCATCCTCGCGGATAGCGTTGAGGACAAGTCCCCAAACCCCTGATCTCAATATGGGAAAGGTGGCTTGATCCCTGTGCCGATTATAGTATGATGAAAGTTCAGTCGCGCAATTGGTGCAGGTAGTATGCGAAATGGAAAAGGCTGGAATTGGATAATACGGATTGGGGGAACCTGTGAGCGACAATCAAATCACCTGGTTTTATGCTGAAAATGATGGCCATAAAGGGCCGGTCACACCAGAACAGATTGCCGAATTGTTGGCCGCTGGATCTTTGAATGAGCAGACCTCTGTCTGGTCCGAAAACATGGCTGGCTGGGAACCGTTGGGCCAGACCCCGCTTGGTGAGCTGGTCGATAAAAAGGCCAAGGTTGAGCCGACAGAAAGTGCGAGGGACCAGCTTGTACAAAAAATGTCGACGCTTACCGAAAAGAAACCGGCAGAGCAGCAGGTGGAGCCGGAACAGCAACAGCTGAAACAGGAGACAAAAAGCGAAGCGGTTACGCCCAGCGCATCCGAGGGCAAACAGCTTTATTCCGTTTTGGCTGTGGGGGAAAACCTGACCGACTGGCAATATTTCAAGCGCTGCGTCACCGTCAAGTATAAAAGATTTGGCGGACGGGCCCGGCGCAAGGAATTTTGGGCCTTTATTCTGTTTTATTCTCTCTTTCTGACGGCTGCCCTTCTGCTGGCCATGGTTATTGACTCTTTCTTGACAGGCTTTGGCCTCGCCCTCAGTTTTTGGGGTTTGGATGTCCCGCTTGCGACCACTGTCGTGACGATCACTGGATTTTTTGGTTTTCTCTTACCCTATCTGGCCGTTTTCACACGCAGAATGCATGATATTGAATTGTCGGGCTGGTATGTCCTGCTATCGTTTTTCCCATTGCTGGGGCTTATCCCGTTCATTCTCGCCCTGTTACCCACACGCCAGACCCGTGCGAATCGCGGCGACCACATATACGGCCCCCCACCGATCACGCAGCGGATAGACTAAGGGAGCTTGCTGCCCTTCACCCAAATTGGGGTTTGGGGACAAGTCCCCAATACTGTCTGTAAAGACGCCGCGCTTTGATCGCATTTTTTTCTCAGCTTGACCCTACTTCATGACCTCTCTAGTTTGC
>JAKIUO010000055.1 GCA_021647535.1 Hyphomicrobiaceae bacterium | reverse complement strand
CCGGACAAGTGCCGGCTTTTCAAAGGATGGCGAGGGTATTGTTACGGCGTCGGGTGATCAGACGGCACGTATCTGGGAGGTTGCCGGGGGTAAATTGCTGCGCACGTTTCTGGGCCACAAGGCGGCTCTTGAATATGCCGAGTTCAGCCCGGATGGCCGACGTATCGTGACCGCTTGTGATGATAAAATGGCGCGTATTCTTGATGTCGAAACTGGCAATCAACTGGCCTTGCTGAAAGGGCACAAGGATATTGTGCGCATGGTGCGCTATGACCCAACTGGAAAATTGCTCGCCACGGCATCGGAAGACAAAAGCGTGCGCTTATGGGAGGCCAGAAGCGGTGTATTTTTACGCGCCCTTAAGGGTCATGAATGGGCGGTGCTGAGCGCTGAATTCAGCCCGGACAGCAAGCATATTGTGACCTCTTCCAAGGATAAAACCGCTCGTATCTGGGATGTCGAAAGCGGCCGGTTATTGCAGGTCTTGCGGGGGCATAAAGGGATTGTCAGCACGGCGTCCTATTCACCAGATGGTCGCAGGGTCGTCACCGCTTCAGGAGATGGCACCTTGCGTCTGTGGCCGCTTTTTTCTTCTGATCGGGCGCTGGTGAAAGTGGCGCGTAAAGCTGCGAAGCGCTGCTTGACGCGAGAAGAGAGAAAGAAATATTTTCTGGATGAGAAAATCCCGGACTGGTGCGCCAGATTTAAAAGACGCACCACCCGAAGATGAGCAGGGCTGAGTATAGTAGCGTTGTTTTGCGGCTTATCCGCAGCTCACACCTGTGCCACCTAAGCCGCAATAACCATTGGGGTTTTTGGCCAGATATTGCTGGTGATAGTCTTCGGCAAAATAGAAGGTCGGGGCGTCCATGACTTCTGTGGTGATGGCCCCGTGTCCGGCCGCCGCAAGTTTTTGCTGGTAGTCTTGCAACCGGGTTTCGGCCTGCTCTTTTTGCGCGTCGTCATAGGTATAAATTCCTGAACGATATTGCGTGCCGCGATCATTGCCCTGCGCCATGCCTTGCGTCGGATTATGAGCCTCGAAAAAGGCAATAAGCAAAGTTTCATAGTCAATCAGCTGCGGATCAAACACCACCCGCACCACCTCATTATGCCCGGTATGGCCGCTGCAGACCTCTTCATAGGTGGCGTTGGGGGTGTGTCCTGCGCTATAGCCAACCGCCGTGGAAATCACTCCCGGCAATTGCCAGAACTTGCGCTCGGCTCCCCAAAAACACCCCAGCCCGAACATCGCCATTTGAACATGGTCTGCAAAAGGCCCTTGCAATGCTGTACCAAAAACGAAATGCTCCCTTGCCGTTTCAATGGACTGACTGCGCCCCGGTAAGGCCTCGCCAGGTTGTGGTATTTGAGCCGATTTTGATTTGAACATTTTTGTGCCTTCCCTTACCAATGCAAAGCGACTATCGTCGCTCGTCCTCGCCGGACAGACGTCCTATGCGGACAGCAGCAGGGGCTAGCCCCTACAACCCCATTTTAAATCAGGGGTTTGGGGACCAGTCCCCAATGCCATCTGCAAAGATGCCTGTCTGGCGAGGACAAGCGACGACAAGTCGCTTATTTACTTAGTGCTTGACCTTTACTTCTGCTCTATATAGAGCCCAACAATCCCAATTGAACAGGCTTTGAAAGAAAAACAGCTCATGAAACTTCGCAATATCGCTATTATCGCCCATGTTGACCATGGCAAAACCTCGTTGATTGATGAGCTGTTGAAGCAGACCGGCACCTTTCGTGAGAACGAACGCGTTGATGAACGCGCCATGGACAGCAATGATCTGGAGCGCGAACGCGGTATTACCATTCTGGCCAAGGTCACGTCGCTGGAGTGGAAGGGGACGCGCATCAATATTGTCGATACGCCGGGCCATGCCGATTTTGGCGGCGAGGTTGAACGTATTTTACACATGGTGGACGGTGTGATCGTTCTGGTGGATGCTTCCGAAGGCCCCATGCCACAGACCAAATTCGTTGTTGCCAAAGCCTTTAAGCTGGGTTTGAAACCCATTGTCGCCATTAACAAGATCGACAAATCAGATGAGCGCCACGCCGCCGTGGTTGATGAAGTGTTTGATTTGTTTGCAGCGTTAGATGCCGATGAGGACCAGCTCGATTTCCCTATTCTTTATGGATCGGCCAAACAGGGCTGGATGGCCAATGAGCCAGAGGGACCCAAGGATGATATGGCCCCCTTGTTTGATCTGGTGCTAAAGCACGTGCCGGCACCAGTTGTCGATGAGGGACCGTTTCGTTTTCTGGCCACGACCATTCAGGCCGACCCCTATCTTGGCCGTTTGCTGACCGGGCGCATTGTTTCGGGTGAAATCACCCCCAATATGAGTATCAAGGCGCTTGATATGGATGGCAAGCTGGTGGAAACCGGGCGCATTTCAAAAGTGCTGGCCTTTCGCGGGCTGGAGCGCGTGCCGGTGGACAAGGCTACGGCGGGCGATATTGTTTCTATTGCCGGGCTTACCAAGGCCAATGTCGCCGATACCTTGTGCGATCCCCAAGTCAAGGAGCCTTTGCAGGCGCAGCCGATTGATCCACCAACCCTCTCCATGACCTTTCGCGTCAATGATGGTCCTTATGCCGGACAAGAGGGCTCAAAAGTGCAGAGCCGTGTTATTCGTGATCGCCTGTATAAGGAAGCCGAGGGCAATGTGGCGCTGAAAATCGCCGATACGGATGAGGCGGATAGTTTTGAAGTGTCGGGACGTGGTGAACTGCAGCTGGCGATTTTGATCGAGACCATGCGTCGCGAGGGCTTTGAGCTGACCGTGTCGCGCCCGCGTGTTGTCTTTCAAAAGGATGAGAACGGCGATCTGCTGGAGCCCATCGAAGAAGTCATTGTCGATGTCGATGAAGAATTTTCTGGCGCAGTGGTGCAAAGCATTGCCGAGCGCAAGGGCGAAATGCTGGAGATGAAACCATCGGGCAGCGGACAGCAGCGCCTTGTCTTCAATGTGCCAACCCGTGGCCTCATTGGCTATAATGGTGAGCTTATGACCACCACCAAGGGCACGGCGATCATGAACCGCGTGTTCCATGGCTATGCGCCGCACAAGGGGCCGATCCGTGGTCGCCATCCCGGCGTATTGATCTCGAATGCAACCGGCACCGCTGTAGCCTTTGCCCTGTTCAACCTTGAAGAGCGCGGCCCGATGATGATTGAACCACAAACCAAGGTTTATGAAGGCATGATTATCGGTGAGCACACCAGAGGCAATGATCTGGTTGTCAATGTGCTGAAAGGCAAGCAGCTCACCAATATGCGAGCAAGCGGCAAGGATGACGCCATCAAACTGACAACGCCACTGCAAATGACGCTGGAAAAATCGCTGGCCTATATCAATGATGATGAGCTCGTGGAAATCACCCCGGATAATATCCGCATCCGCAAACGCTTCCTCGACCCCAACGACCGCAAACGCGCCGAACGGGCCGCTGCCAAGGCGTAGGAGGGCGGCGCTAGGAAACAGGATCCGGTGCGTTCTACGGATGTTTACAGGGGCCACATGATGCCTGGCCCTGATCAAGAAGGTGGGTCTGACATGAATTATTTGCGTTTGTTCCGAAAGCTGTTATTGACCAAACATTTTCGTCGGGCCTATGGCCAGTTCGGCGAAGATATTCCAATTTTCATGCTCTTTCGCAAACGCAATCACGGGTCCTTTTTTGTGGATGTCGGCGCTTTCCACCCTACCAAATGGTCCAATACATTCTATCTATATAAAAAAGGCTGGCGTGGCGTTCTGATCGAAATGCAACCGGAAAAGGCGCTGGGACTGCGGATCCGCCGCTTAGGTGATATGGTTGTCGAGACGGCTATTTCTGACAAGCCCGGTCAATATACCATCTATGCTGGTAGCGCATACGCCCCGTCTGCCTCGATCGAAAAGCCCGAAACCCGTAATTTTGGTTCCGACAAGGCCGCTGGCAGCATTGAGGCGCGTACCTTGAGCGATGTGCTCGATGAAACAAAATACAAAGATCAGAACATTGATCTCCTCAATGTTGATTGCGAAGGCCATGATCTGTCTATTCTGCGCTCACTCGATTTCGAACGCTACCGCCCCAAAGTCATTGCGGTGGAAAGCCATCTTATTGATATGGAAGAGATTATGAAATCCGACCAGCATGTTTTTCTGGCAGAGCTGGGTTATATGCTGGTCAACCGGGCCGGGTTTACCTGCATCTATGCGGACCCGGATTTTATCGGCAAGGACTGGCTGGTATAAAACGGGCTGGTATAAAAGAAGAGCCTTTTTTGTCCGGTATCCCCAAAATTTTCCAAAACCTTGCTTCGCAAGCGGGTTGCCACCCGCACCCGCTTGGGAGGAGGCCTCCCAAACCCACCCATTTTTAACTTTAAAGTAGAAAAACAGGAGGTCTGGGGCGGGGTCCAGCGCTCAAATAGCGTAGCGGTAGCGCAAAACACAAAAAGGCTGGCCCCGTCGCGTAGCGAGCTTGCGTGTGAATTGAATTGGCCTGCGTCCTCGGCTCGCCCCTGGCAGATTGTTATTGCCCCGCTTGCTTCCTCTCCTTAATGTCTGCCCATGAGCAAAAAAGACAAAACCGACAAGAAATCTGACGACCAGCCCGCCTATATGGTGCTGGCGCGCAAATATCGGCCGGGCAATTTTGATGAGTTGATTGGCCAGGGGGCCATGGTGCAGACATTGGCCAATGCGTTTCGTCTGGGCCGTATTGCGCAAGGCTTTATGCTGACCGGCGTGCGCGGCGTTGGCAAAACCACAACGGCGCGTATTCTGGCCCGTGCCCTTAATTATGAAACCGAGGCGGGCGGCAAGCAGCAGGGGCCGACCATCGACATGCCAGAACTTGGCGTCCATTGCGGAGCCATTATGGAAAGCCGTCATGTGGATGTGCTGGAGATGGATGCCGCCTCTCATACCGGTGTCGATGATATCAGAGAGATTATTGAAAGCACACGCTACAAACCCATTTCGGCGCGCTACAAGGTCTATATTATTGACGAAGTGCACATGCTCTCCAAGTCAGCCTTCAACGCTTTGCTGAAAACGCTGGAAGAGCCGCCCGAGCACGTCAAATTCATTTTCGCCACCACCGAAGTGCAAAAAGTGCCGGTCACCGTATTGTCGCGCTGCCAGCGTTTTGATCTGAAGCGCGTCGAAATGGAGGAACTGATAAAGCATTTTGCCCGTATCTCGAAAGAAGAAGGCGCGACCATTGACAATGAAGCTCTGGCGTTGATTGCGCAGGCCGCACAAGGTTCGGTGCGCGATGGTTTGTCAATCCTTGATCAGGCGATTGCCCATACGGGAGGGAGCGGCGAAGAGAAGGTGAGCAGCGCGGATGTCCGCCTGATGCTCGGACTGGCCGACCGAATGCGGATTTTTGATCTGCTCGAAGTGGTTTTAAAGGGTGATGCAGCCAGCGCCCTGAAGCAATGCGAAGCTTTGTTTGTTGATGGCGCTGATCCCTCGCATATCCTTATTGATCTATCCGAAACCGTACATATTCTGACGCGCCGCAAAATTCTTGAGGACGCAGGGGCGCAGGCGTTGAGCGAAGCCGAGCGCGGACGTGCCGCCAGTATGGCTGAAAAACTTTCCATGCCGGTGCTGGCGCGCTGCTGGCAAATGCTGCTGAAGGGCATTGATGAATGTGGACGCGCTCCTGACCAGATGGCGGCCGCGCAAATGGTACTGGTGCGCATCGCCTATGCGGCTGATCTGCCATCGCCCGAAGAGCTGGCGCAACTGTTTCGTGAGCAGGCCGGAAACGAGGCAGCAGCCGCAAATAGGGGTGGTGAGCACGGCGTGCCGGGCGGAGGCGGGGCGATGTCTGGCGGGCAGGCCGGTGGTGTTGGAAATCCAACCATGAGGATGGCAACAGAGCGAGGACAGCCTATGGCCAGTGCCGCGCCGCAACAAAGTACGCCCTTACATGAAGAGGGCAGCAACCCCATATGCAGTTTTGAGGATCTCGCCGATCTGATTGGTCGCGAGGGTGGGCTGGTCCTGAAAATAGCTTTTGAAGAAAACGTGCAGCCCATCAGTTTTGCGCAAGGGGCTATTGAGATCGCACTGGCCAACGGGGCGCCGCGTGGGCTGGCCAATGATATCAAACGGGTTTTGCAAAAATGCACGGGAGAAAACTGGATTGTAGCGGTCAGTGAGCAGCAAGGCGGCGAAACCCTGCATGAGCAAAAACAGCGCGAACATGAAAGCGAGCTGGCCAAAGTAAAAAGCCATCCGCTGGTGAAGGCGGCCCTGAAGCAGTTTCCAGATGCGCGTATTACTGATATTCGTACTATAGATCGCCAGAAACCAGCAAAAGACAAAGAATAAAAAAGGAGAGAGAAAAATGAAGGGCTTTATGGATATGATGTCTCAGGCCAAGGATTTGCAGGCCAAAATGAGCAAGATGCAGGACGAGCTGGCCGAGCTTGAGATCGTCGGAGTGGCCGGTGCCGGGCTGGTGCGCGTGACGCTGGATGGCAAGGGCAATCTGAAGGGCCTGAAGATTGATGAAAGCTTGATAAAACCCGATGATGTGGAGATCATGGAAGACCTGATACTCGCAGCGCATACGGATGCACGCGCCAAACTGGAGCAGGCCAGCGCCGAAAAAATGCAAAGCATGGCTGGTGATTTGCCTTTGCCACCGGGGATGAAACTATTTTAGAGTCATTCTATTTCTTGTTTTTTATGAAGTACTCACCATTTATTTGCAGCCTGCAAGTTTATTTTTCCCCTTTACGTGTGGGCTTTATGGGATTACTAAGGTCACGCCGACAGATTTTTGGGAGGCGTGGATTTTTTGGCATGAGGCTTTGGGACTTTTAAAGACCACCGCTAATAATCTGTCCCGTATGACGTGGTGGCTGTCGTTTGATTTGGTGTATTGATCGAACGATAGTGATTAATGACGACAATGCACGGATTTGATGTGAGAACTAATGAATATTTATGCTGGTAATCTTTCGTATAACACGGATGATGATGCCCTGAATGAAGCGTTTTCAGAGTTTGGTGAAGTCGAAAGCGCCAAAGTGATTATGGATCGCGATAGTGGTCGTTCAAAGGGCTTTGGTTTTGTGGAAATGTCTTCTGATGATGATGGCAAAAAAGCCATCGAAGCTCTTGACGGTACTGATCTTGATGGCCGTACCATCAAAGTCAATGAAGCCCGTCCGCGTCCAGACCACCGTTGATCAGTTTGGGACCGAGGACCCTATTTTTATAAATTCAGTCCATGGCTTCCTGCAGATTAAAAATTTAAAACCGCTCTTTGTGAGGAAACCGTATCCTCATCAGGGGCGGTTTTGTTTTGTGAACTGGTATTATTGCTTTCTTTCTGCTGGTTTGACTCATAAAATGCAGGGAACAGAAAAAAAGGGGCTCGGGGAAATCTTTCCCCGAGTGGCTGTGGGCGACAGCCCATTTGCGAAGCAAAACGGCGTTAGGTAAGGAATTCCCCCATGTCCCACAAGGTTGCCGGTCCAGAAATCGAGCAGCTGATTGCCTTGCTGGCCAAATTGCCAGGGCTGGGGCCGCGCTCGGCCCGGCGCGCCGCGTTGCATCTCATCAAAAAGCGCGAAAGTCTGATGCAGCCGTTGGCCAATAGCATGGCGCAGGCGGCTGAAAAAATAACGGTCTGCCCGAGTTGTGGCAATATTGATGTGCTCAGCCCTTGCGCCATTTGCAGCGATGAACGTCGTAACCAGACGATGATTATCGTCGTCGAAGAGGTCGGAGATTTATGGGCGCTGGAGCGCGCCCGGGTGAGCAACGCGCTCTACCATGTGCTGGGCGGCGTGTTGTCACCACTAGATGGTATCAACCCCGAGGATCTCAACATCCCCCGCCTCATTGAACGCGCTTCAACCAACTCGGTAAGCGAAGTGCTGCTGGCCCTCAATGCCACCATTGAAGGCCAGAGCACGTCTCATTATCTCGTCGAGCAGTTGGCCCCCTGCAACGTCAAAATCTCACAGCTTGCCCACGGCGTTCCGGTCGGTGGCGAGCTGGACTTCCTTGATGAAGGCACATTGGCCGCCGCCATCAAGGCCCGCAAAGAAATGTAAGGGGCAATCCGACTAGCGCGCCATGATCCTGTCAAGGCGGGCTTGGCCTTTGCCATTGTCGACCTGAGTTGGCTCTTTACCGCGAACATCGGCTTTGAGTTGCTTGAAATAGACATCAAGCGGTACATGTTCGCTGGTTTCAAGCAATCGACGCAGATTGGATAGGTCGGCTTTGCTGCTACCTGCAATCTCTTTGTCAAAAAGAGTGCCAAGATCTTTGAGGGTGGCGTCCATGCTGGCAGTTGTTTTCATTGTTGGTCTCCCATATGCAATTTACTATTCAATGACATTGGGGTGACTATGCCTTTCTTGGATTAAAGAGTTGTTATTAAGGGAGGGTTCTGGCTGGCAAGTCGCATGGTTTTGGCTGTTATAATTAATATTTCCTTGCAGGGGGGGGGGCGAGCACGGCGTTGCCCGTTACAGCATCGCTTTTCTGTACCCCCTGCTTTTGGAGTCTGGCACAAAACTTGTAACGCGTTGGATCAGGCTGGAGCCCTGCCAAGTTGCGGTTTGGATCCAGGATGTGTAAAACAGCGCCAGCAGCGGCGTTTTTCTGGCAAGTGCAGATGGTCATGAATTGAGGGTTTTGAATATGTTTGAGCCACTTTCTCTTTTGAATCGTATCAAAGTGAGCCACGCGGAACGAGGGCAGGGCGGCTTGAACAGGGCACACACTGCGGGGCTTTTTTGTCTGGCATTGATGATGGTTTTCGGGCTCTCTTTGGGAGTTGGGGTGAAGGTCGTGCAGGCCCAGAGCCTGGTTGAATCTGTCAATCTGCCAAAAACGAAAATCCGCAAAAAGATTAAAAGGATTAAAAAAAGCAGGCCGAAAAAGGTCAAACGGGCCAAAGCCAAAGCCAAAGCCAAAGCCAAAGCCAAAGTCAGAGTCAAAGCCAAAGTAAAAAATAAAAAAGTCAGAGCTGCGAGCACTAAAAACAAAGGGCGGCCCAAAGCAAGTGTTGCGAGGCGTGCCAGAGCTCTGCGCAAAGTCAGTGTGAAAAACCGTTTGCGTGCACAAAGAAGCGCGCGCCGCAGAGCGCGTCTGCGCAAAATTGTACGACAGAAAAAAAGCGCGCAGGCCAGACAGCGGGCGAGAGTGCGCAACACATCGGTCAGCCTGGCGAGCGGCACCCTTTCGCAGACGGCCTTCAAAGCCAAGCTTAATCAAAACACTGTAACTTTGATGTCCGGCTGTTGCACAACAGGGGCCTACACGGCTTTTGGGGCCGATATAAAAGACATGGTGGCCCGCATTGATCAGAAGAATGGCTTGCGGGTATTGCCCGTGCTTGGCGGGGGCGCTGGCACCAATATACGCGATCTGCTTTATCTGCGCGGTGTGGATATGGCCATCATCAATACGGATGTGATTGACTATTACAAGGACCAGCCCCTCTATAAAAACCTCACCGGTCGCATCCGCTATATCACCAAACTGTTCAATGAAGAGGTGCATTTTTATGCGGGCGCGAATGTTTCCGCACTGGATGATCTGCAGGGCAAGATCGTTGGTTTTAATAATTCCAGTGCTGAAGTAACAGGTCTTGTTCTGTTCGAAAAGCTCGGCATTGTGCCAGCAAAAACCGTGCGGATTTCTGAAGCCGATGGCGCGTTGGCTCTGAAAGAAGGTCGTATTGATGCGATGTTCCGGGTGACCGGTAAGCCGATCCGCAACGTGGCGCGTTTGAAAGCGATTTTTCCGCAGATCCGCCTGTTGCCAATCCATTATGATCCGGCCATTATCGGGTCGCATCTGCCAACCCGCCTGACCCATGAAGACTATCCCGAGCTTATTGCTAAAGGTCAGGTCGTGCCAACGGTTGCGACAAGGACCATACTGGCAGTGTTCAACTGGAAGCCCGGTTCGAAGCGCTATAATCGTTTGAAAAACTTTGCCAAACTGTTCTTTGAAAATTATGCCGGTTTGCGTGGTTCAAAAAATCTGCATCCCAAATGGGCAGAGGTCAATCTGCAGGCCAGCGTCCCCGGCCTCAAGAGGTTTGCGCCGGTGCAAAAATGGCTCGACGACCAATCGAGCCGTGTTGCCCGCAAGCTTCAAAAACCAACGATTACTGTCAATAAACAAAGCAAAAACAAGGAACTGATGGATAACTTCAAGAAGTTCATGGCGACCCGCAAGGGACAAGGGACTGGCACCATCAAAAAAAGCGATAGCGATAAACTGATCGCCGATTTCCTGCGCTGGAAAAAACAACAACGCTAGATATCTTCAATGTTTCTAACGCCAGAAACCGAGCAAAACGGCTTCGTCAGAATGATGAAGATCAAACTTGATACGCTCTAGAGGTACGTGTAACGCGTTGTCTCGTGTTTCGGCCCCGCTGGCAAAAAGCGCTCCCATGCCAACGGTCAATATTTATGCGAGCTGGTATAATTGCCCAATTGTTCTTGTCGTTAGCAGAAATTCTGATATTGATTGGTGCGTATATTTCCAACAAAATTGTTTGAAGGCAGTCGTATGAACAAGCTAACAATTGATTATCCAACAGCAGCGGTTGTCAGCCTGCCGGAGTTGGTTGTCAACTTATCGCTTTGTATATTAGCGTCTTTTGTTCTCCGGTATGTCTTCATAACACGCTCTGTTTCTCTATCTGGCAAGTTTCACGTGTCAACGACAATCCCCATTTTGGCGTGCGTCACTTTTCTGGTTATCATGGTCGTGAAATCTTCCCTGGCGCTATCGCTTGGTCTTGTCGGAGCCTTGTCAGTCATCAGGTTTCGCACCCCAATCAAAGAGCCTGAAGAGCTTGTCTACCTGTTTCTCGCCATAGCCCTTGGGCTTGGCTATGGGGCTGGTCAAACCATTGTCACAACAATTGTGTTCGTTGTGATATTGCTGTTAATTGCGTTCTGGCTTTCCAGAGAGACCATAAGCCGGCATGAAGAGTATAATTTGCTAATGGAATGGACTAATCAGGATCTGGATGTGACTTCGCTCATAAAGTCCATGAAAGACGAGCTGGATATGGTCGACATTCACAAATATAATTCCAGCCCTTTGGGAAATTCACTATATGCGAAGGTCAGTGTCGATGACATGGCAAAATTGCAATCAGTTGTCAGGAATATGAGAGAGATTTCATCTGATGTGAGTTGCAGTTTTTACGAGGCAAGACCATTGCAATAAGTGATATGCCTGCATGTTGATTAAATCCTATAAAGTGAACCATCGCATATCTTTGATGATTGTTCTGATTCTGGTTATTACAGTGGCTGGTCATCGGCTGTCGTCAAATGACTGGCTTCCCCAACTCTATGAACGTGATCATCTTGAATCGCTGCTGGATCTGTCTGATGCCAAGGGGTTTCAGTTTGGGACTGTTGCGCGCCGATTGGTTAAGGCCGTCCTCGGGGGAGACTATCCCGTGGCCTTTGATGAGCTCCGTATCGATATAAAGTTCAAGCACTTTCTTAAGCTTAGAGAAGATCGGCGGAAAGCCAAACAACGTAACATATTACACGAGCCCACGACTATTCCCGCCAAAATCAGCTATCGGGGGCGTGAATATTCCATCCGACTGCGACTGAAGGGCGACCTTTATCCGCATTGGTCAGGGATAAAGCGCTGGAGTTTCAGGATCAGGCTGAAAAATGGGGCAACCATTGGCAAAATGAGCCAGTTCTCTTTGCAAAGACCCTGGAACCGCCAGTTTCCCTATGATCAGATTTTTCATGATTGGGGCCGGCAGACCGGCAGTCTGGAACCGGGCGAAACCTTTTACCGCGTTTATGTCAACGGTTCTCATTGGGGCATCATGCTGGCCGAAGAACATATGAGTAAACACTTTATTGAAACCAACGGGCGCAAGGAGGCCCCGATTGTGCGGTTCGGCTCTGAAGACGGTTGGGTTTATACGAGAATGAACCCTGGAGTGAAAAATATTCCGGCGGCTTCTTTTGGTTATAATCAAATCAAACTATATAATGAGCGTCGCTATCTGAACGACCCGCGCATAAAATCAATGTACAGCTATATCGTTAAATCCTATCGCAATCTGACGGCAAACAGGCTCGGTGCGCCAAATGGGTTTTCCACCTCTGGGTTTCTGGATAATGATTTGTTTTCCAAGGTCTTGATCAGAGCCATGATCTGGAATGGCAACCACACACTCTCCAATGCAAATAGCCGTTATTATTTCAATCCCTATAGCTTGCGGTTAGAACCAGTATCAACTGACCAGGAAGCTTTCACCCTTATTTCGAGCCAAAATCTTGCTGAAATGAAAAGTCGGATGCAAGTGTTCAGTGAAATAAATCACTTATACAGCGCACTTGTGCGCAGCCCTTTGTTTCATCAACGCTTTAAAATCAATCTGGACGCTGTTTTGGCGAAACTGGCCACCACCGATATAGCCTATCGAAAGCTGTGCCGTTTATTTCCGCTGGACTGCCCTGTAGTGGATTTTAAAATACTTGCCAAAAATGTCGAAAAGGTCAAAAAATGGGGTCTTGCCTCGATGCCCTTACCTGAAAAAGCTACGGTAAAAGCCGCAAATAACACAAAAAAGCAACAACAGCCTGTACGCTCTGGGAAGCCCAAAATTGTTGCAGACCTTGTCTACCCCAGACATATTCATGCGGAATTGCTGACATTTGGCACTTTGCGAGTGTTTAATCCTTTGCCTGAATCTGTCCGCATCAGCAAGGTCAAAGCCTCTTGCGTTGATCAGACAGTCTGTAAACCTATTGTTTTACAGGGGGCTGAAGGGATTATAAAAGCTGGCCAAGGCCTTAAGCCGAATATGAAAGAATTTAGTCTGGCGATTGATGATATTGGCAAAAGACATTTTCTGGAAATCACCACCACTGTTCGCGGCAAGGAAAAGATAAAAAAAATACAGCTGACACTTTCTGCTCAACCCTACAATCCGCTGACATCTACCCATATTTTTAAAAAGCCAGATTTTATGCTCATCAAGGGCAACATTGCGACGATCGCTCCGGGTATCTGGCAAATTGATCAGCCCCTGATCCTGCCATCTGGAATGACACTGAAGATTGCTGCCGGGGCGGTGCTGGAGTTCGCACCAAAATCCTATCTGATTGTTCGAGGGGCGCTGATTGCCAACGGCAGCAAAGACAAGCCCATACGGCTGAAACCATCTATCGACGACTGGAAGGGTATTTATGTGCTTGAAGCTTCGACAAAATCACACCTTGATCATGTCTGGATTGAAAATACAAAATCACTGACAAGCGGTATTTTGCAATTAAGCGGAGGGGTCACTTTTTATCGTTCAGATGTTGCCTTGTCGAATGTAATGTTTAAGGGCTCAAGTGCGGAAGATGCCCTGAATATTGTTCATTCTGATTTTACACTTGAGAACTGCACTTTTGCCAAAACATTTTCTGATGCTTTTGACAGCGATTTTTCCAATGGATCTCTGGTCAATGTCCATTTTGAACAAATAGGCGGCGATGGCCTCGATACATCGGGTTCAATTGTGAAGGCGCGAAACCTCAGTTTTAATAGGGTTTTCGACAAAGCTGTTTCTGCCGGGGAGCAAAGCCAGGTTTCTATTTTCTCACTAAGCGCGAAAAATGTAGGAACAGCTATTGTCAGCAAAGACAATTCGACCACAACCGTAGATCATTTGAATGTGGAAAACTATCGGCTTTTCGCAGGCATGGCCTATGAGAAGAAGAATTTTTATGGTCCAGCCAGCCTGGTTATTTCACAAACAAAATTACCGGCCAGCGCCTTTCGGTGCCAAAGTGGAAGTCAGATGTCGGTGAACGGACAAAAAATCGATGGTCGGGACTTTGATATAAAAGCTTTATACAAGTTGGGACCAATGAGGAAAAAACCATGAACTGGCGTTATGAAATCAAATTTCGGGCGTGGGATGACCCCTATGATGCCGGGATTCGTACAATGCTGGCACACCGCTTTATACAACGCAGCTTTCCCACGAGGCACGTGAATTCCATTTATTTGGATACATTGGACATGACGGCCGCCAGTGATAATTTGTCGGGTATCTCAGACCGTTCAAAGCATCGCATTCGCTGGTATGGCAGTGATCCAATGCCTCGCTCGCCCAGATACGAGATTAAAACCCGCAACGGGCGTCTGGGGGGCAAGATCGTGTATCAGTTGGAAACGGACGCCCCTTTCGAAATGGCGACTTCGACCACGTGCTGGGATGCCTTGCATAAAAACCCTGAACTGAAGATCAGACTAGCACAAACCGAGGCGATGACACCGGTTCTCTCCGTCCACTATGATCGTGAATATTTTGTCGGGCCGGAGAACTTGCGTGTAACGATCGATAAAAATTTGCACTTTTACGACCTGCAGCATGGGGCATATAAATCAAGAACCGATGCCCCCGATCCCTCACTGACAATCATTGAGGTGAAATTTCCTCAAAAAAGCCATGGGGCTGCATTGGAGCTCATACAATCTATTCCCTTACGACCAATGCGAAACTCAAAATACGTATTTGGCCTGAGCTGTATCAATCGCCTTGTTTATCTATAAAGAGCCAGTCGCGATTTCAAAAGTCTAGCAAGTCCCGCAACCAGATGGCTGGTTTCAATGCGCCGACATGGTCAAAAATGGGCAGGACAATCCTGAAACGCTCTAAATGCCCGGCAGGCAGACGGCAAGTCAGTGCTTTTCTTCACTCTTTACTCCTCACCCAGCAGCTCGATCTGCTCCTTGTGTGTCACCTTGATCAGTGGTCCGTTCCAGCGTTCTATCCAGCCGCGCACGCGCACTTTTCGCCCCATGAGTTTTTGCAGATCAAAACCGCTGCGCTCTATTTTGCGCTTATATTTCTTTTTGATGGCAATGGTGAAATCATCGCGCCAGTTCTCGCCAAAATTGAGAAACAGCCATTTTCGGCGATCGGCAACCTGGCTGATGCGGCCTTCGACCAGCGTGAAACGATAGCGTTTGCGCATGAGCTGTTTGACCTCGCCAGCGATTTTGGGTTGGAACAGGCGATAGGCCCACAGGCCCCGCTTTGCCTCGCGGGCTGTGTTTTCCAGTGATAGCATTTCTTTCATGCAGTGATGATTATCGGCGTAGGAAAAGCTGCGGGCCAGCCCTTTTTGCAGTAACAGGCCTTGCATCCATTGTCCATGCGGCCCAAAAACATGAGCCAGCAGGCGGTCATAGCGGTCGCGCTTGCGGCCATTCTGGCGCAGGGTAATCTGCTTGCCTTGCAGTTCGCGGCGCAGCAGGGCAACGAGCTCTCTGGCCAGTGTATTGAGTTTTTGACTGGTCGGATTGGTGGCATTTTTCCACAGTCTGACCGGCATGATGCCGATCAGGCGCACCAGTTCGCCGCCTTCAAGCTGCAGGTCACCATTGTCTTTCACCCGTTCGACCCGGGCAGTTTTCAACAGGGCAATCTGGCAAGAAGTCGTGCTCTGTTGACCGCTGACCCCGTGTACAGGGGCGCTAAGCACCGATATGAGGGGCAATAGAAACAACAGGGCGTGCAGTTTGCGTTTGAGGCGAGCCATGTTCCGTGATTAATCTTTATGAGCTAGGGGCTGTCGAGTACCATTCGGAAATGCCGAATTTGGTATTTTTCGGCTGCAAATTCCGTCTGGTACTCAACAGCCCCTGGTTTTCAACACGTCTTTGAACTTCAATTTTAAGAGCCCCGCCTCTTCAGGACCAGAACAAAATGTCTTCAGGACCAGAACAAAATTTAGACAGCACCAATAACGAGCTCACCGGCGTTGTCGAGGGCATCACCTTTCACAATGAGGAAAACGGTTATTGCGTGTTGCGGGTCAAGCCGCGCGGCGCGCGCGAGCTGGTCAATGTGGTGGGGCATGTGGCCAGCATCTCGACGGGCGAAGTGATTGAGGCTTGCGGCGGCTGGATCAATGATGCGCGTTTTGGTCACCAGTTTCGCGCCCGCAACATGAATGTCGTGCCCCCCCAAACCATTGACGCCATCGAGCGCTATCTGGCTTCTGGCATGA
>JAKIUO010000054.1 GCA_021647535.1 Hyphomicrobiaceae bacterium | reverse complement strand
GGTGCCGGGCAGTTGTTCAATATATCTGACGATGAACCAGCGCCGCCGCAAGATGTGGTGAGCTATGCCTGTGATTTGCTGGGCAAGCAGTTGCCGCCTGAGGTCAAATTTGAAGAGGCTGATCTGTCTCCCATGGCCCGCAGTTTTTATGGGGAGTGCAAGCGTGTGAAGAACGAGCGCCTCAAAGAGCGACTGGGCATCAAGCTGAAATATCCGAGCTATCGCGAGGGGCTACGCGCCTTGTTGAAAACCCTTGGCTGAGCGCTCACGTAACTGTGGCTTGCAGCGACAGACTGGTTGGTCCATATGTTGGAAGGGAGACGATCCGGCCTGTTTTGCAATCAAAAATGAGGGGAACCGATATGACCAAACCTGACAATTCTACGATGAAGCAAATTCAGCATGATCAATGGGCAGCGGCTGCCGAGGGTTGGCGGCGGCGTGATGCCTTGCTGAAAAAAGGCGCCGCTCCCGTGACCGACAGGATGTTGGAGATTGCCCGGATTGTCGAGGGCGGGCATGTGCTGGATATTGCCTCAGGGACCGGCGAACCGGCGATCTCAGCGGCCAGACTTGTGGGGGCGAGCGGCAAGGTCATCGGCATTGATCTGGCCGATGAAATGTTGGCGGTGGCGCGCGAAAAAGCCGGGCAGGAGGGTGTTGGCAATATTGAGTTTCAGTGTATTGATGCGGAAAGCCTTGATGTGACGGAGGGCTCGGTTGATGCCGTGACCATGCGTTGGGGGCTGATGTTCATGCCCGATCCACAAGCCTGTCTGGTCCCGGCGCGACGGGCGCTGAAAGAAGGGGGCCGGATTTCCATTGCCTGTTGGGCCGAACCGGCAAAAAATCCGTTTGTCAGTATTTTAATGCAGGTGTTGGCCAACTATATGGAGGTGCCAACGCCGCCGCCCGGCACCCCCGGTATTTTTGCCCTTGCCGACAAGGATCTGTTGTACCGGACGATAGAACAGGCCGGTTTTTCCAATATTGTGGTGGAAGAGCTGGCTTTTGACGTACTGGAAGTTGCGGATGGCGAGGCCTATTGGGACGCAATTTCCGATCTTGCTGCGCCTGTCATGGCGCTGGTCGCTCAGCTGTCGGAGGAGGCCCGCACGGCCTATATCGCACAAGTGATCAAAACCGCAGACAGCCTCAAACAAGGCGACAGCCTGAAAATGCGTGGTGCGACCTGGATCGTTGGCGCGGATAAATAACCGCTCAAACGCGCTTCGCGAACGGGCTATTGCCCACTACTGCTTTTCTGGCCCATTCGGGGAAAGCTTTCCCCGAACCCCTTCTTTTTTATTTTGAAAATCAAAAAAGAGTGGGTTCCAAGGGATCATCCTTTGGCGCCGTGCGCGTAGCACGCCTGACCGGCGAGGTCATTCTGCCTCGCCAGTTTGACATGTCTTCCTTAAAAGCTCAACCGTTTGGCAAATTTTACCTGACCGAGGTCGCGTACCTGCCTGATGATGTCGAGGGTGACTTCATCATCGAGTTTGATCAAGGCGATGGCTTCGCTCTGGTCCTTGTTGCGGCCCAGATGGAAGGTGGCGATATTGAGATCGGCACCGCCCAGAAGTTCGCCGATCGCGCCGATATAGCCGGGCTTGTCGTGATTGACCGTGTAGAGCATGTGGGGGCCGAGCTTGGCTTCCATATTGATGCCCTTGATCTGGATGATACGCGGCTGGCCATCGGCGAAAACCGTTCCGGCAACCGAGCGCTTTTCATCCTTTGTTTCAATGACGATGCGCATATAGTTGCCATAAGCGCCTTCCTGATCGCGTGTCGTCACTTCGACATTGATACCGCGATCCTTGGCCAGCACCGGGGCGCTGATCATGTTGATATCATCAAGCATGGGGCGCAGCACACCGGCCAGCGCGGCGGAGGTCAGGGCCTTGGTGTTGAGGTCGCAAATGTCTCCGGCATATTCGATATGGATGCGCGTCAAGCCGTCATCGACGAGCTGGCCGACGAACGACCCGAGCTGATCGGCAAGAGTGACGAACGGCTTGAGCTTTGGCGCTTCTTCGGCTGTGATCGAGGGGAAGTTGATGGCGTTGGTGATGGCCCCTGTCAGCAGATAGTCCGAGAGTTGCTCGGCGACTTGCAGGGCGACATTTTCCTGAGCTTCCAGTGTTGATGCGCCAAGATGGGGGGTGCAAATGACATTTTCCATGCCAAACAGGGGGTTGTCTTTGGCGGGCTCGACTTCATAAACATCAAGCGCTGCACCGCCGACCTTACCGCTTTCCAGCGCCACCTTGAGATCGGCTTCAACGATCAGGCCGCCCCGGGCACAATTGATGATGCGCACACCGTCTTTCATTTTGGCGAAAGCTTGCGCGTTGATCATGCCGTCTGTTTTTTCGGTTTTTGGGGTGTGCAGCGAGATGAAATCGGCGCGCTTGTAAAGCTCGTCCAGTTCGACTTTTTCAACGCCGAGGTTAGCGGCACGTTCCTGCGACAAAAACGGGTCAAAGGCGATGACCTTCATTTGCAGGCCCTTGGCGCGAGCGGCGGCATTGCCACCAATATTGCCGCAACCAATGACAGCAAAAGTTTTATGGGTGACTTCGGTCCCCATGAAACGGCTTTTTTCCCATTTGCTGGCCTGTGTGGAGGCGTCTGCAGCCGGGATTTGCCGGGCAAGGGCGAGCATTAATGTGATGGCGTGTTCAGCTGTGGTGATGGAGTTGCCAAACGGCGTGTTCATGACGATGGTGCCATTGCCCGAGGCAGCATTGAGATCGACATTGTCGACGCCAATTCCGGCGCGGCCAATCACTTTGAGGTTTTTGGCAGCGGCCAAAACATCGGCATCGGGGCGCGTGGCGGAGCGGATAGCAAGACCATTATAATCACCGATGCAGGCGATGAGCTCTTCCTTGCTCATGCCGGGTTTGTAGTCAACGTCAATGCCGTGTTCTTTGAATTTGGCTTCGGCCAGCGGGCTCATTTTATCCGAGATCAGGACGCGGGGTGTTTTTGTGTCGCTCATGGAATTTCTCCTTGGAATAGGGGGGTGTTTGTATGGTTTCCCCCTCTCCCTAAGGGAGAGGGCCGGGGTGAGGGGACACTCTTTAAATAATGCCGCTATATGGAAGGGTTGCCCCTTTCATTTTGCTTGCCCCCTCTCCCTAGCCCTCTCCCCTGGGGGGAGAGGGGACTGGATTGTGTCAGGAAAGTTCGGTTTTGACCGTGTTGAACGCCCAGTCGAGCCAGGGGAACAGGGCTTCAAGGTTGGTGCGTTCGATGGTGCCACCGGCCCACAGGCGCAGTCCCGGAGGGGCATCTTTATAGGCACCAAGGTCGTAAGCGGCGTTCTCGTTTTCCAGCAAAGCGGCCATTTTCTTGACGAAAGCCCATTGATCCTTCGTGTCCATCGCCGCGATTTCTGGATCGGTGATTTTCAGGCAGACGGATGTATTGGAGCGCAAAGCTGCATCCACGCATAAAAAATCAATCCATTCGGTTTTGGCCACCCAGTCGGCAATGGCATTGGCATTATCATCGGCGCGGGCCATGACAGAGGACAGGCCGCCAAGGCTTTTGACCCATTCAAGGGCGCCCATATAGTCTTCAACAGCCAACATGGAGGGCGTGTTGATGGTTGCGCCTTCAAAAATACCCTTGATGAGCTTACCGCCATTTGTGAGGCGGAAGATTTTTGGCAGTGGCCAGGCGGGGGTGTAGCTTTCCAAGCGGGCAACGGCGCGCGGGCTCAAAACCAACATGCCATGCGCGGCTTCACCGCCCAGCACTTTTTGCCATGAATAGGTGGTGACATCGAGCTTGTCCCATGAAAGATCCTGCGCAAAGGCGGCGGACGTCGCATCGCAAATGGTCAGGCCGGTGCGGTCGCCATCTATCCAGTCGCCATTGGGGACGCGCACGCCAGAAGTGGTGCCGTTCCATGTGAAGACGACATCACGGGAAAAATCGACGCTGGCCAAATCCGGCAGCTCGCCATAAGCGGCGTCAAGCACGCGCACATCGTCAAGCTTGAGCTGGTTTTTAACGTCGCCAACCCAGCCCTTGCCAAAGCTTTCCCAATAAACCATGTCAACGCCGCGTTCGCCGAGCAGCGACCACATGGCCATCTCAACAGCGCCAGTGTCGGAGGCTGGCACAATGCCAATGAGATAATCGTCAGGGATGCCCAGAACGGCGCGGGTGTCCTCAATCGCCTGTTTCAGCCGGGCTTTGCCGGGCTTGGAGCGATGGGAGCGCCCCAGCAGATCAGTATTGAAATCGGTGAGGTTCCAGCCTTGGCGCTTGGCGCAGGGACCAGAAGAAAAACGAGGATTGTCAGGCAGCAAGGCCGGTTTTGTGACGTCAGTCATGTGATGTCTATCCTTCCAGATAGTTAGCCCTTCGTTGGGGAAGGGTGGCCCACTTTCGTGATTATTCTGCTGGCCCTGCTGAGTCAAATAAAATATCTGCGGCAAATTGAAGTTTCTAACCTGCTGTTAGCAAATCTGGGGCAGAGTCAAAGGCAGGTGGGCATGTCTAGTTTGTCCTACGCTCGGGCTTATCTCTTATCTGTCATCCCAGCGCAGGCTGGGATCCATATGCCGAACCCATGAGAGTCATTTGAAGACTTTTAGCCAATTGGCGGGCCAGAGGGGGGATGTATCCCATAGTTGTTAAGTTAAGAGAGAAATATAATAAAAACGTCATACCGGCGTAGGCCGGTATCCAGTCATCGTGATTTTTTATGACCGTTCGAAGCCGGTAAAATTCAGAATTATTGGGTTCTTTAAAATTGATTGGCGAAGGCATGGCGAGAGCCGACTGGATCCTGTCCTTCGACGGGATGACGTTTTTTCTAAACTCAGCACCTATGGGGATGACATCGCTTGTTTTAGCAATCGTGTCGAGATAGCGGTCTGATAGGGGAGGGCTTTTGAAAAATGAGCGATCATACGATAGAGCTTTTTCTGGAAATGCAGAGCGCAGAACGCGGAGCGGCGCAAAATACGCTAGAGGCCTATGGTCGTGATCTGGAGCATTTTGAAGCCTTTGCGGGCACCACCGGCATGAAGATGAGTGAGCTGGCGACGCAGCAGATCCGTGACTATATGGGCGAGTTGAGCGATGAGGGGCTGGCGGTTTCAACACGCTCGCGCAAATTGTCGGCAGTGCGCCAGTATTACCGCTTTTTGTTCATTGAAGGCCTGCGCAAGGATGACCCGGCCAGCGATATCAGTGCGCCGAAAAAGGCCCGTTCCTTGCCCAAAACACTGACGGTTGACGAGGTCGATCACCTGCTTGCAGTGGCCGCTCATGAGGCGCAAACGGCTACGGGACGCAAACAATTGCCCGCCATTCGCCTCAACTGTCTGCTGGAGTTGCTTTATGCGACGGGTTTGCGGGTTACTGAGCTGGTCAGCCTGCCGCGCACGTTTATGCAGGCTGATGAGCACATGATTATGGTCAAGGGCAAGGGCGGGCGTGAGCGCATGGTGCCGCTGAACGGCGCAGCACGAAGGGCAGTTGCCGCTTATGTGGCACATCTGGATGAAAAATCGAAGGGCGGGCGCAACAAATCGCCCTTCTTGTTCCCCTCGACCGGGGCGGATGGCTACCTTAGCCGCCAAAGGCTGGTGCAGGAACTAAAACTACTGGCCAAAAAGGCCGGGCTGGAGCCAAAAAACATCTCGCCCCATGTCTTGCGCCATGCCTTTGCCTCGCATTTATTGGAGCGCGGTGCCGATTTGCGTTCCGTACAGCAATTGCTCGGACATGCCGATATTTCGACAACGCAGATCTATACTCATGTGCTTGATGAGCGCTTGCGCCAGCTGGTCAATGATCACCATCCTCTTGCTCGTTGAGGCCGTCGTCGAAAGCCCGCTGCAACAGTCCTCTGGCGGGGCAATTTGCCCTCTTGCGCTGCTCCTCGTTCCGTTCAAAATAAATCACTGTCTTTTCGTGCTCAGATTGTTTATTAACGCTGACAAGGGGCTAACGCTGGCACACCTTGACACTGCTCGATCAAAAGACCAGATTTGGTCTAGTAAAAACAATGGCATATGTATGATTAATCGAAATGGCACGAGCCTCGATTGTTTGAGAATAAAGGTAACCCATGCGCACCTATCTTGATTTCGAAACCCCTATACGTGAGCTTGAAGTCAAGGCTGCCGATCTTCGATCGGTGGAAAAGAGCGGGGATGACCCTGTTTCGCTTGAGGGCGAGATCGCCGATCTGGAGGTTAAGGCCCGCGAAGCGCTGGAAGATATTTATGGCAAGCTGACGCCGTGGCAAAAGTGTCAGGTGGCGCGCCATCCAGAACGCCCGCACTTCTCGGACTTCATCAATGCCATGTTCGAGCACTTCACGCCGCTTTCCGGTGATCGCTATTTTGGTGAAGATCCGGCCATTCAGGCGGGGCTGGCCTCGTTTCGCGGGCGCAGTGTGCTGGTTATGGGGCATGAAAAAGGCTCGGATACGAAATCGCGTTTGCATCATAATTTTGGCATGGCGCGTCCCGAGGGCTATCGCAAGGCGGTTCGCCTGATGGAAATGGCCGACCGTTTTGATATTCCGGTGATCACGCTGGTCGATACGGCGGGTGCCTATCCTGGCATTGGTGCCGAAGAGCGCGGTCAGTCCGAAGCCATTGCCCGCTCGACCGATTGCTGCTTGTCGCTTGGTGTGCCGATGATCACGCTGGTGATTGGCGAAGGGGGGTCTGGCGGGGCCATCGCGATTGCTGCAGCCAACAAGGTGTTGATGCTGGAACACGCCATTTATACGGTGATTTCGCCAGAAGGAGCCGCTTCGATCTTATGGCGTGATGCTGGCAAGGCTATTGATGCAGCCACAAATATGCGCATTACTGCGCCGGATCTGCTGGAAATGGGCATGATTGACGAGATCATTGAAGAACCCGTGGGCGGCGCGCATCGCGACCCGGAAGCGACCTTCAAATCCGTTTCTGATACGCTGAACCGCCTGCTCACAGATTACGAAAAACTGGACCGCGACAAGGTTCGCTCGGAGCGTCAGGATAAATATCTGGCCATGGGCGAAGACAAGAGCGAAGAATAGAAGTGCAAGGCCTCTCCCCCTTTAATGCGGCAAATAGAAAAGAAGGGGGAGCTTTTCTATAGGCTCTAAGTTAAGACAGCAGTATAATAAAAACGTCATACCGGCGTAGGCCGGTATCCAGTCGCGGCATTTTTTTTATGGTTGGTCAAAGTCGGTAAAAGCCTGAATTATTGGGCTTTATAGAATTGGTTGGCTGAAGTATGACGAGAGGCGACTGGATCCCGTTCTTCAACGGGATGACGTTTTTTCTTAGCTTAGAGCCTATGGGACGCTTTCCCCAGGCAGATATGGGCAGCGGCCGACTGGCGAAGCAAGAGTGGGAACAAACAGATATGACACGCACAAACCTGGTTATATTGCTCGGACTTTTAATGGCGCTTGGCGTGGCGGCCATTGGTGGTCTTTGGCGCTCGAACGGGACGCCGGGGGCGCAGACGAGTTCGGGCACGGCGCTGATTGGCGGTGCCTTTGAGCTTGTTGACCACACCGGTAAGGCTGTCACCGACCAGACCTATCGCGGTCGCTTCATGCTGGTTTATTTCGGCTTTACCTATTGCCCTGATGTCTGCCCGACCGAGTTGCAAAACATCGCTGTGGCGCTGGACACGATTGGTGAGCGCCGCCGCAAGCATCTTGTGCCTTTGTTCGTCACCATTGACCCGGAACGCGATACGCGTGAATTAATGGCAACCTATGTGGATAATTTCCATCCTGATCTGGTGGGGCTCACCGGCAGTCTGGAACAGATTAAAAAAATGGCCAGTGTTTACCGGGTCTATTTCAAAAAGGTCAAGGAAAAGGACCAACCCGATGGCTACACCATGGACCATTCTGCACTGGTTTTTCTGATGGATGACAAGGGCGAATATGTCCGCCATTTCTCCTATGGAACCGATGGCGCGAAAATGGCCAAAGGGTTGACCAAGGCCATTGACAAACGCTTTCCCCAATAGGTTGCTACCGCGTGGTTTGTGCTATAGTGCGCGGGTATTGGTAAGGTTTGATAAAAAGCGCGAGATCAAAATGAGCAAAGACAACTATCACCTGATCCATGAGGGTCTGGAACGCCCGGTTCTGGTTAAAAAACTGCAGCGGGCCAAGCGTATGACCCTGCGCGTTAGTCCGACCAAACGCGACATCATCCTGTCTATTCCCCGCAAAATGGGCGAAAGGCAGGCCAGCGCTTTTATCGAACGTCATATTGACTGGCTGAAGCGCCAGCTCGACGATTTGCCGCTTGCCGTACCGTTTGAAAATGGCCGTGTCATTCCGCTGGAAGGCGAGCTCCATCAACTGTCCTTTTGCGGACCACGGACAAGGCAGCAAAAAGGCATTGGCATTGTCAGTCGGCAAATTTTTTGTGCGCAAAACCCGGCGACAGGTGAAGAAGCGGTCGCGCAATTGCAGGTTCTGGGAGCTAGGGAACATGCGTCCCGGCGTCTCACCGACTGGTTGAAAAAGCGGGCGCGACAAAAAATAACGGCACGTGTGGACTTTCATGCCAAGCGGCTGGAGCTTGACTATAAGCGCCTTGGGGTGCGTGATCAGACCTCGCGCTGGGGCTCTTGTTCATCGAATAAAACCCTGTCGTTTTCCTGGCGCCTGATCCTGGCACCGCGCGAGGTGCTTGATTATGTGGCAGCGCATGAAGTTGCTCATTTGCGTGAGATGAACCACTCGCCGCGCTTTTGGGCGCTGGTCGCACAGACTTTCCCGGATTATGAGCAGGCCAGAGTTTGGTTGCGCGAGAAGGGGCAAACTCTGCATAGTTACGGGGCCAGTACATGAGCGAGGACAGGCGGGAGGTCAAAGCCGGTCGAACAATGTTGCAGAATCCTTATATGAAACCGCCTTTGGCGTTTCCCGGCCAGCGCATTGGTCTGCTGGGGGGCTCCTTTGATCCGCCGCACCAAGGCCATGTCAATATTTCTCGTGAAGCCTTGAAGCGCCTGCAGCTTGACCAGCTTTGGTGGCTGGTGAGCCCTGGAAATCCTTTGAAAGAGCAAGGTCCATGGCCGCTGGAGCGGCGCTTGGCACAGTGCCGGGAGCGGGTTGATCATCCACGCATCAAAATAACAGCCTTTGAAACCGCGCTTGGGTCACCGTTTACAGCTACGACCTTGCACTATCTGAGTAGACGTTTTCCGGCCACTCGTTTTGTTTGGTTGATGGGCGCTGATAATATGGCCAGCGTTCACTTGTGGCGCAACTGGCGTCAGATTTTTCATAAGGTACCGGTTGCCGTTATTGATCGCCCTGGCGAACATTATGCTCTTGGGTCTTCGCTGGCGGCGCAGTTGTTTGCAAAAAACAGACTCAGGGAGAGAGCGGCTCCATTGCTGGCGCAAAGACCCTTACCAGCCTGGTGCCGCCTTGGTGTACCGCTTAATTTCGAGAGCTCGACAGGGATCCGCAACCGGCATAGGGCATAAACAGCCAAGGCGATTCAATTCTCGAAAGCTTTGCTTCGCAAGCGGGCTGCTGCCCGCACCCGCTTGGGAGGAGGCCTCCCAAACCCACCCTTATTTTACTTTCAAATAGAAAAACAGGAGGTCTGGAGGGGGACCCTCCAGCGGGGTTCGGGGCTGGCCCCGTCGCGAAGCGAATTGCGCGAGAATTGAATGGCCCTACATAAACAGCGGAGCGATCATTTGTCGCCAGCAATGGAGAAGATCAGTTTCATCAGGTCTTGCAGTGTGCGTGCTTTTGTTTTTTCCATGATTTTGGCGCGATGGGCTTCCACAGTCTTGTCGGCAATGCCGAGGCGATAACCGATTTCCTTATTGGTATTGCCTTCGACGATGAGATCAAGAACTTCGTGTTCGCGCGGGCTCAGCTCGTGTAAACGTTCTCGCAGTTTTATCTTGTGATGATGCTTGTCATTGAGGGCCGTATTCAGTTTCATGGCCTTGTTGATGAGGTCGATCAGCCGTTGATCATTAAACGGCTTCTGGATGAAATCCATGGCACCGTCCTTCATGGCGCGCACCGCCATTTCAATATCGCCATGAGCCGTCATGATGATGATCGGCAGGGTGGGGGCCGTGTCTGCAAGCAGGTGCTGAGCCTCAAGGCCGCTCATGCCAGGCATACGTACATCAATGAGTACACAGCCTTCATCTTCTTTTTTGAGTGCGGCCAGAAAGTTTTCAGCGCTATCGAAAAGTCGTACATTCAGGTTGACCGAGGATAGTAAAAACTGCACGCTTTTGGCAAATTCAATATCATCATCCACAACAAAGACGCTGCGTTTCGCTTTTTGTTCAGGCATTAAGGCTGGTCTCCCCGGCCGGCAGGTTGAAACGGAACATCGTCCCTTGTTCTCCGGTCTCTTCAATCCACAACTGGCCCCCATGGTCTTTCATGATCGAACAGCTGATAGACAGGCCGAGCCCCATGCCTTCATTTTTGGTGGAGACAAAAGGATAAAATATTTTTCCGCGCATCTCCCCAGATATGCCAGGACCAGTATCGCTTATGGTGACAATGATATCAGAGCGCTCATTGCGTGCAGTCGTGACCTTTATCGAGCGCTCTTTGCTGCTGGCGGTTTTCATGGCATCAATTCCGTTCCCCACCAGATTGAGTAAAACCTGTTCGATTTGCACAGGATCGACAAGCGCGGTCGGCAAAGCATCGGCAAGCTCCAGCTGCAATTTGGTTGAGCTGTTTTTCAGATTGAATTCCAGCAAATCGGGAAGCTCACTGACCAATTCATTGATATTGGTCAAATTACGTTCGCGTTTGTCTTCACGCATATTATCGCGCAGGCCACCGATAATCTGAGAGGCGCGGGTGGCTTGTCGCGAGATACGTTCGAGAATTTCAACCATCTCTTCTTTGTTTTCCTGGCCTGTTTTCATCCGGCGAATACAGCCCGTTGCATAATTGGTGATGGTGGCCAGCGGGTGATTGAGTTCATGGGCGATGCCTGATGCAAACTCTCCCATGCTGTTCATTTCGCCGACGCGAGCCAATTCGGCCTGGCGCTGGCGGGCTGTTTCTTCGGCGCGATGGCGCTCGGTAATCTGGTTGGCGAGTTCCTTATTGGTTTGAGAAAGCTCTCTGGTGCGACTACGAACAAGGACTTCGGTACGCATGGACCAGGCAAACATGAACGTCAGCATGGCAATGGCAACGCCGATCCATGGTCCATATTGTTTGATGATTTTTGAAGCTGTTATAGGGCCTGTATTAGCATAGGGGCCGATTTGTAGCTGTTTAAACAGATTGTGGACGGGCGTATAATCCAGCGGCACGGTCCAGCCTGCATATTTTCCGATGCGTGCCGCTTTGCTGTCATGGCCCATGGATAAAAGCGCAATGGCGACTTTTTGTGCCAGCAGCTTGTCGGTGTGTCGCAGTTTGATAAAAGGCCATTGGGGATAGGTTTTAGTCGAGGTTATATAGGGAAAGCCCTTCAGTTTTTTTTGCGCCAGAATGCGAAAGTCAGAAAGCTTGATCTTGCCTTCGGCGGCCATTTCTTCCAGCAATCCGGTGCGGATATTACCAGCATCAATCTTACCATTTTGCACAGCAGAGGCGATATAGTCCTGGGGAAAGCCGACGAATAGAAGTTTTGCAAAATCCTTATTGGGGTTGATGCCGTGCTCTTGCAAACGCTGCCAGGCCATCTCGTAGCAAAAGGCTTTAGGGGCCACGGACATAAAGGTTTTTCCGCGCAAATCTTGGAGCTTGGTGATATCCTTGCGGTCGGCACGGGTGAAAATCACCGATCCTGTAACATTTTCCTGTGAGGACGTGCCGCGCGTATTCATGGTGACGAGGCGACTGCCCCCATAGTTGGAAGCCAGTGTTATATAGTGCCCCGAATTGGTCAGCGTGAATTCGAGGTTGCCCTTGCTGACTTCGTCTTCCATTTCTTCGAGGCTGAGGGGGATAATTCTAAAGCTATACCCAGCTATTGATTCGCTGAGATAATCAGCGGTCGGGGTCCAGTTTTCAAGGGCTTCTTGTTTGCCGCGAAAAGCCAGAATGCCGACTTTTACTGGGATCAGTTGGGATATTTTTGTTGCAGAAACTTTGTCGATTGGAGCCTTTTCACGGGTCAAATCTTCAGCCGGAACTGATTGTACCAGCATCAGCCAGGCCAGCACACATAAAGCGAGGGGTGTTCTTGTCAGCATAATCTGTTCCAGCAGTAAAGTTCATGAACCGGTTGCGCAGATTTATGTTTCATCATAGCAGGATACCAAAAAAAGCGGCCAGTTTTTTAGGGTCAAACGAATGATCCGTCAAAACTGGCCGTTTTATGTATGGCACCAATGCTCTCCATTGAAAGGAAATGAGAGATAAAGAGCAGATGGCACCAGGAATTTTATTTACCCGTCGCTGTCGCCAACGGCACCGGGATAGTCGGCGACGCCTGGATTGTTGGCAACACCGAGCAGTTTGGGGTGGTTGACCTTTTTAAGGTGCATGACTTTGTCATCGCCCCGATTAGCAAGGAGATAATCGCGGATGATGTCCCATATCATGCGTCCGTCCGGGGTGCGATTGACAACGGCCCAGCCTGCCACTTTGTATTTTTTGTCCGGCTCAATGAGTTCGCCATTATCAAGGCGGGCATCGGTGATACGTTTGTAGAGCTTTTTCGTTGGGTCAATAGTATAGTCTAGACCACCGACACGAACCATATCACCGCCCGATTGCAGATAAGGATCGGGGTCGAGTAGATTGTCGGCGACTTGCTCCAGCACATTGAGCAATTGCTTGCCGGTCATCTCGTTGGCGTAGGTTTCGCCGTAAGTCATGGAGCATTGACTCATGACATCATCGAACGTGATCCAATGTCCCTTGGGAACAGTTGGCCCCCAGCGCACACCGGCAGACATGGCGACATGGGCACCATATTCATCACGCAGAGCATTGCAGATGACCTGATCCCAGGTCCCCATGAAATTACTGCGCCGATAAAGGGTTTCTCCAGCGATAGCCAGTTTTTCAGAGATAATGGTTTTGAAGGTCTTACCATTACGAGCTTTTGAGTTGGCGCGGTCCTTGGCGCGGCTCTCAACAACCTTGTCGTCATATTTCTTATTGCCAAGCTGGGTCAAAAAGGCCGCCATTTCCTTGTCGGCGGGCAGGCGCTTTTCGAAAACAGGATGCATTTTATAGTGCACATCTTTCAGTTTGGCACCGTCAAATTCAAAATCCATCACGCCGACAAATTTTCCAGAACAACCGGCATTGGTGACATGGCAAGTGCCGCCATCCTTATCGGTTACCTGTAGAGGTTTGGGGATGCCGTCATGAGTGTGGCCGCCAAAAATGGCATCCATGCCAGGGATTTCATGAGCCATTTTAATGTCTACATCCATACCGGAATGGGAGATCAGTACAACGGCATCTGGTTTTTGTTCTGTACGGATTTTCTTGACCAGATCGCGCATGTCAGGGATGCGCAGGCCAAATGACCAGTCGGGAAAAAATTCGGGAGGGTTGGCATTGGCTGTACGTGGAAAGGCCTGACCGACAATGGCAATCTTGCGGCCATTGACTTCTTTCATGACATAGGGCTGGAAGGCATTGCCAGCATCTTCATCAAACAGGCCTTTGCCGTTAAATTTTTCAACGAGCTCAGGATAGCTGTCGCCCATCATGCTTTCGTCTTTGACACGTACATTCTGGCCGATAAAGTCGCCCTTGAACAAGGCGACATTGGCCAGCACTTCGGCTTCGGGATAGGTAAACTCCCAATGGCCGACCATGACATCAACCTTGAGGATATTGCAGGCTTCAACCATATCGACGCCACGCGTCCATAGTGAAGTACCTGACCCTTGCCAAGTATCGCCGCCATCAAAAGTCAGTGTGTTTTGAATGCCACCAGCCTCAGAACGCAGGCGGTCTATCAGTGTTTTGATATGGACAAAGCCACCCATGCGGCCATATTTTTTGACACCTTCTTCAAAATTCAAATAGGTGTAGGCATAGGCTTCCGGGCTGTCTAGTGACAAATCCATGGCATCGAGCAGCTTTTTACCAACGATATGAGGGGCGCGCCCAAAGGCGTCGCCAACTCCTAGATTGACATTGGGTTCGCGGAAATAGACCGGATAAAGCTGACCATGAGTATCGGTAATATGAATGAGGCGTACATCGCCCTTCATCGGGGTTTTGTAATAATCGGCAAAAGCGTCAGCGGCATTTGCATCGCTTGAAAGCTGCCCGTTTATCCACCAGGGCATCGTGCTGCCAAAAGCCCCGCCGGCTGCCATGAGCTGCAACAGTTTGCGTCTGCTGAGTTTTGCGCCGTTATCTGCCATGTTGAAGGTTCCTCACCTTTGCATTGTTCTTTTACAAAAAGGTCTGAAGATATTTTCAGCAATCATGAGAGCGCGAAAATTCACATCTCCAGCCCTATTGGGCAGACAGCGCCCAAATAGTGAAGGGCGCTGTCCCGTTAGTAGAAGTTCGCAAGTCGACTATGGGCGAACTGAAGGTGTTTCGATGGGCAGGCCCTGGCCACGCCATCTGACATAATGCTCCAGATTTACATATTCATCTGAACCCATTTTATAAGGCTTGGCGCGTACCTGCTTGTTGCACCCTTTAAAGCGGCGCTGAATTGAACCAGGTTTGCCCCATTTCAGACGATAGGTTGGAAAGCCGTTTGCCTGTCCCTGAGTGAGGGTATTAGAACGGATTTTCTTGCCATAATTGGCTTGATGACAATGAGCACAAGACATGTCGAGTTGACCCCGACGCTTGTAATAATGCGCTTTGCCTTTTTCCCAGAATGGCTTGGTTTTATCATCAAGAACCACAGCAGCTGGCATACCAAGCGACTGACGGGAGACAAAAATAGTGAGACCAAGCAACTCGTTTGATTTCCATTTATAGGCTTTGGCTTTCATCTGTTTAGTGCGGCACAGATTGATGCGCTGTTCCAGATTGATGAGTTTTTTCCATGGTGGGAAGAAAATCGGATAACGTGTTCCGACGCCTTTCATGCTTTTGGCGGCATCATTATGACAGCTTTGGCATGATTTTTTTTCGTCGCCATCTACCTTGGACCACAATTCCATACCCTGTTCGAGCCAGAGATTGCCAGGATTGTCAAATTCATTATCCTGTGTTTCCTTGGTACCTTTCTTGGCGAAATGGTAGCCAGACCAGATTTCTTCCAGCGGGTGATCCTTCGAGGTTGGTGTTACCGCTTCACTTTTGCCATCGGCGGCAGCCATGGCGGCTCCGGTCATCAGGCTGCCAGCGAGGCAACCGGCGAGGACCATTTTGAACAATTGTCTCATGTTACTTCTTTCAGCTAATTCGGGTGTTTTTCTTATCATCTCAATTGTCTCCTGCACACTATTTAAAGGTGACCAGAAGAGATAGAATATCTTCTACTTCTTGAGCTTTAAGAACGGTTTTACCCTTGAATTTTCCTTTGACCCGTGTGAAACCCTTGGTCCGGTAGAAACCGGGCATGATGGTATCAGGGAAGGCCAGTTTGGCATTCACCAAAAGCGCCCGCAATTCGCCTTCTGTGTAGCGTCCGGCAACACCATCAAGAGGTGGCCCGATATCGCCCATATCAGAATATTTCTTGGGGTTCTTGGCAGCTTTTTTGGCCAGGCTTGAAATGACATGGCAGGCAAAGCAGTTGCCTTTTTTGCGGTTGGCCATCATATTTTCGCCCTTGGCAGGATCACCAGTCTTGCCTGTCAGCGATTTTTTGATGGATTTGATTGCAGGTCCGTCACTGATCTCTAACTTCATCATTGCAGCCTCAGCAGCAAAAGCCGTTTGAGAGGCGACAATTGTCAGGCCAGCGAGCATTAAGAGGCTTAAACCTGTTTTAATTGCTTTCATAATTCTTCCTCATTACGTTTGATATTTCCATCGGCCACCAATTGCTAGGCAGCTTTAATGCTCTTTTTGGCTGTGACGGTTTTGCCGCCATCTTCCGTCCATGTAAATTCCATGTCTCCTGAACCTGGCACTTTGAAATTGAAAGCAAAGTAGGGGTTGGCAGATACGGACGGATGGATGGTGGTTTTAAAGACATCTTTGCCGTT
>JAKIUO010000053.1 GCA_021647535.1 Hyphomicrobiaceae bacterium | reverse complement strand
TAATATCACCGTTGATGTTGATCTCATTGTGCCGATTGCCATGGAAGATGGCCTGCGCTTTGCGATCCGTGAAGGTGGCCGCACCGTTGGTGCTGGCGTCGTCGCCAGCATCATTGAATAAAGAATTGTCATGTATATTGAAGGCCTGCTGCTAGGCCTTCAATATCTTGCAGGAAAGAGCGAAACGAAATGAAAAGTCAGAATATCCGTATTCGCCTCAAGGCGTTTGATCACAGAGTGCTCGATGCTTCGGCCAAGGAGATCCTTAATACGGCCAAACGCACAGGTGCACAGGTCAGGGGACCGATCCCTTTGCCTACTCGTATTGAGAAATTTACGGTTAATCGCTCGCCACATATTGATAAAAAGAGTCGCGAACAGTTTGAAATGCGCACCCATAAAAGGTTGCTGGATATTGTCGACCCAACACCGCAGACAGTCGATGCTCTGATGAAGCTCGACCTGGCAGCTGGCGTGGATGTAGAGATCAAACTATAAAAGTTTGCTCGATAGAAAGAGGGATAGACCGATGCGGTCAGGAGTTATAGCTCAGAAAATCGGCATGAGCCGGGTTTTTACAGAAGATGGGGAGCATATTCCCGTTACTGTACTTCAACTCGACAATTGCCAGGTTGTCGCGCAACGCACTGTTGAACAAAATGGATATTGCGCTCTGCAACTTGGTGTTGGCACTGCCAAGGTCAAAAGAGTAACCCGCGCACAACGGGGTCATTTTGCCAAGGCCAAAGTCGAGCCAAAGAAAAAAATGGTCGAGTTCCGGGTCAGCGAAGAAAATCTTATAGCTGTTGGCGAAGAGATTGTTGCAAGTCACTATTTTGACGGACAATTTGTTGATGTCACCAGTAGGAGCATCGGTAAGGGTTTTGCTGGCGCTATGAAACGTCATGGTTTTGGTGGATTGCGCGCTTCTCATGGTGTGTCCATTTCTCATAGATCGCATGGATCAACTGGCCAATGTCAGGATCCGGGCAAGGTGTTCAAGGGTAAGAAAATGGCGGGTCACATGGGTGATCGCCAGGTGACAACTCAAAACCTGCAGGTCGTAAAAACGGATATAGAACGTGGGCTGATCCTTGTTAAAGGGGCGGTGCCAGGTTCCAAAGGTGGCTGGGTGACCATAAGCGATGCCGTGAAGAAGCCCCTTTCGGATAAGGCGGTTTTACCGGGAGCTTTACGTTCAGCTGTAAAAGAAACAGTGGAAAAGACTGAGGGGGGAGCTGAATAATGAAGATCGAAGTTAAAGCTCTGCAAGCTGCCAATGTCGGCGAAGTGGAATTGCTCGACAGTATCTTTGGTCTGAAGCCACGTCGCGATATTCTGCATCGTATGGTGCGTTATCAACTGGCAAAACGCCAAGCAGGAACGCACAAAACAAAAGGTCGCGCCGAAATAAAAGGCTCGACCAAAAAGTTTGTTCGTCAAAAGGGTTCTGGTGGCGCGCGTCACGGTAACAGAAAAGCAAATCTGTTTCGCGGTGGTGGTAAAGGCTTTGGTCCTGTGCCTCGCTCACATGCCACTAAGCTACCCAAAAAGGTCAGAGCTCTGGCTTTGAGACATGCTTTGTCTGCTAAACTTCTGGCTAATGAGCTGGTCATTCTTGATAAGGCGAGTATTTCAGCGCCCAAGGCAAAAGATTTGCAGGTGCAGCTTGATAAGCTTGGTTTGTCATCAGCACTGATTATTGGTGGTTCCAAGCTGGATGAGAATTTCTCTCTTGCAGCACGTAATATACCACGCGTCGATGTTCTGCCTATTGAAGGCATCAATGTCTATGATATTTTACGACGTGAAAATCTGGTGCTAACGAAGGATGCTGTTGAGGCGTTGGAAAAGCGTTTTGGCGATAGCAGCGAAGGTTAAGTTTGATGACAAATGAAGCGCAAAAATATGATGTGATTCTGGCTCCGGTTGTGACCGAAAAATCGACACAGCTGTCCGAGTTTAATCAAGTCATGTTCAAGGTGGCCAAAACGGCTACCAAGCCACAGATAAAAGAAGCGGTTGAAAAGCTGTTTGATGTCAAGGTTGAAGCGGTCAATACCCTTAATCGCAAGGGCAAGACCAAAATGTTTCGCGGACGCAAGGGACGCCAAAACGATACCAAGTTTGCGGTAGTCACCTTGAAAGATGGCGAACGTATTGATGTAACGTCGGGCATTTAGTTTGAAGTGCTGGCCTTTTGTTGGTGAAAGGCTTGCCAGAAAGATTGAGGAGTGCATTTCATGGCACTGAAGACATTCAATCCAACAACTCCGGGTCGTCGTGGCCTTGTGCTTGTTGATCGCAGCGGACTGTGGAAAGGCAAGCCTGTCAAGAAACTGACAGAGGGCCTTTCAAGTAGTGGTGGGCGAAATAATAAAGGTCGTGTGACGGCAAGACGTCGTGGTGGTGGCCATAAGCGTTCTTATCGCATGGTGGACTTCAAGCGTCTGAAGGCTGATATGGTGGCCAAGGTCGAGCGGATTGAATATGACCCCAATCGCACCGCTTTCATTGCGCTTATTCGTTATGAAGATGGGGAGCTCTCTTATATCTTGGCTCCGCAGCGCGTCAGTGTTGGTGATCAGGTTGTATCTGGCGAAAAAGTAGATGTGAAACCTGGAAATGCAATGCCTTTGCGCAGCATTCCGATTGGTACTCTGCTGCATAATGTAGAGATGAAAGCTGGCAAAGGGGGGCAGATTGCCCGTGCCGCCGGTAGTTTTGTACAGCTGGTTGGACGTGATGCCGGATATGCTATTTTGCGCCTCAAATCAGGTGAACAACGCCGGGTTCGTCATGAATGTATGGCCACTATTGGTGCGGTGTCTAACCCGGACCATGGCAATATCAAACTAGGCAAGGCTGGACGTAATCGCTGGGCTGGTAAAAGGCCATCTGTTCGTGGTGTCGCCATGAACCCGGTGGATCATCCACATGGTGGTGGTGAGGGACGAACCTCTGGTGGTCGTCACCCTGTTACCCCTTGGGGCAAGCCAACCAAAGGTAAACGCACACGTTCAAATAGATCGACTGATAAGTTCATCATTCGCTCTAGGCATCTGAAGAAAAAACGCCGTTAGTCTTCTGGATCATGGAAACATGATAAACAAGAGCAGGCAGGAAAATCGGTTCTCGTATGGGAGCCTTGTGAATTGGTAAGGAGAACAGATAATTGACCCGTTCTATCTGGAAAGGTCCCTTTGTTGATAGCTATTTGCTTAAAAAAGCAGAGGCTGCACATGAAGGTAATTCCAATGCAATCATCAAGATCTGGAGCCGTCGCTCTACGATTCTGCCGCAATTTGTTGGATTGACCTTTGGTGTTCACAATGGCCACAAGCATATTCCTGTCAATGTCAATGAAGACATGATTGGTCACAAGTTCGGTGAGTTTGCGCCAACCCGTACCTATTTCGGTCATGAAGCAGACAAGAAGGCAAAGAGGAAATAATAATGGGGAAGCCAAAACGCGAAAGACGGCTTGCTGACTATGAAGCCAGGTCTGTAACTCGAAATATTAGAATTAGCCCGCAAAAGCTTAACCTTGTTGCCCAGATGATCCGTGGAAAAAAGGTGAGTGTTGCGATTAATGAATTGACGTTTTCGCGCAAGCGTATTGCACGTGACGTTCTGAAATCATTGAATTCAGCCATCGCAAATGCCGAAAACAATCATGGTCATGACATTGATAATTTGATTATTTCAGAAGCCTTTGTTGGCAAAAAACTGGTAATGAAGCGCTGGAAACCGCGTGCAAGGGGCCGGGTAGCCAAAATATTGAAGCCTTTCTCTGAGCTGACCATAATTGTCAAGGATGTTGAAATGGCCAAAGAGGAGAGTGCCTGATGGGACAAAAAGTAAACCCGATCAGCATGCGTCTTGGGATTAACCGTACCTGGGACAGCCGTTGGTTCGCTGATGGAGAAGAATATAGCAAATTACTGCACGAAGACCTGAAGATCAGGGACTTTGTGATGGAAGACCGGCGACGCGCAGGCATTTCAAAGGTGGTCATTGAGCGCCCTCATAAAAAGTGCCGCGTTACCATTCATACTGCGCGCCCTGGTGTACTGATTGGTAAGGCTGGTGCAGATATTGCCAAGCTCAATAAAAAACTGTCTCGTTTTACCGACAGTGACGTGCATGTGAATATTGCCGAGATCCGCAAGCCGGAGATTGACGCCACATTGGTCGCCGAAGGCATTGCCCAGCAGCTTGAACGCCGTGTAGCGTTTCGCCGGGCCATGAAACGGGCTATGCAGTCAGCACAAAGACTGGGCGCGCTCGGCATTCGAATTAATAGTTCTGGTCGCCTGGCCGGTGCTGAAATTGCCCGTATGGAATGGTATCGTGAGGGGCAGGTGCCTTTGCATACGCTGCGCGCTGATATTGACTATGGGACCGCTCTGTCGAAAACCGCTTACGGGATCATTGGGCTTAAAGTGTGGATCTACAAAGGTGAGATCCTGGAACATGATCCAATGGCTCAGGAAAATCGGGCCAAGAAGATGCAGGAAAGTGGTGGCGGCGGTGGCCGTGGACGGGGAAGACCTGGTGGTCGCCCCGGTGGACCACCCAGACGATAGATAATGATAGCGTTCGCTTGATAAAGTGAAGCGGGGAAATGGCCTCTTTTGAGGGATGGGTTTAAGACCGGATCGCGGTTTTTTGACTTGAGGAATTGAAAATGCTACAGCCAAAACGGACCAAGTTCCGCAAAATGTTTAAAGGCCGCATCAAGGGCATTGCCAAAGGGGGCACCAGCCTGACATTTGGAGCCTATGGTCTTAAGGCTCTGGAACCTGAACGGGTGACCGCTCGTCAGATTGAAGCCACACGTCGGGCTATTACGCGTCATATGAAACGCCAAGGCCGTGTATGGATCCGAATATTCCCAGATGTTCCTGTGACAAAGAAACCTACAGAGGTTCGCATGGGTAAGGGTAAAGGATCTGTTGAATTCTGGGCTGCCAAAGTCAAGCCAGGGCGGATCATGTTTGAGATTGATGGTGTAAGCGATGCTGTTGCGCGTCAGGCCCTGACACTTGGTGCTGCAAAACTGCCGATCAAGACACGTATTGTTCGCCGTCTTGGCAACTAGGTCTTGGTGCTAATTGTGAATTAAGGAGCACCTGTTGGTGTTTTGAGGAGCGAGTTGATGAAAAACTCAAAAATATTGCAAGAGTTGAAAGACATGACTGTCGATCAGCTTGGCGATGAAATGATAAAACTAAAGAAAGAGCAGTTTAACCTGCGCTTTCAGCAAGCGACCGGACAGCTTGAAAATACCGCCCGGATGCGTCAGGTACGCCGAACAGTTGCGCGTATCCAGACACTGGTCAAACAAAAACAGTCATCTGTAGAGGCCTGAGAACTCGTTCAGACCTTTGAAGTATTGGAAACAGATTATGCCGAAACGAATTTTGCAGGGTGTTGTCACCTCAGACAAGAGTGACAAGACAATTGTCGTTAAAGTCGAGCGACGGTTTACGCACCCCTTGTTTAAAAAAACAGTTCGCCGTTCTAAGAATTACAAGGCACATGATGAAAAAAATGTCTGTAAAGAAGGTGATTTGGTGAAGATCGAGGAATGCGCCCCGATCTCCAAACATAAAAGATGGACGGTTGTTGACAATTCATAGTCAAGGACATGAAACATGTTTTCGGGATATCTCGCTGACTTTGTTTCAATCGGGTTTCAGTTTAACCGGTTTACACAGACCTCGCCAAATAGGCTCTGGTCTGTTGTCAGCCCGCAAGAATTTACGAGAATTGTCATGATACAGATGCAAACCAATCTTGATGTTGCCGACAATTCGGGTGCAAGGCGTGTCCAGTGTATTAAAGTACTGGGTGGATCAAAACGCAAATACGCATTCGTTGGCGATATTATCGTGGTCTCCGTTAAGGAAGCTATACCACGCGGCAAGGTCAAAAAGGGCCAGGTTATGAAGGCCGTTGTTGTTCGAACCGCTCATCCGGTCCGGCGTTCAGACGGGAGCTCCATTCGTTTTGATCGAAATGCTGCCGTTATGATCAATGCGCAGGGTGAACCGGTCGGCACACGTATTTTTGGACCTGTGACCCGTGAACTTCGTGGTCGCAACCATATGAAAATCGTATCACTGGCCCCGGAGGTGATCTAATGGCAATGAAGTTTAAAAAAGGCGACAAGGTTGTCGTTATGACAGGTCGTGACAAGGGACGTTCTGGTTCCATTCTTACAATGATGCGCAATGAAGACCGTGCGATTGTCCAAGGTGTCAACATGGTCAAAAGGCATCAAAAACAGACCCAGACAGATGAAGGCGGCATTATCTCAAAAGAAGCCCCTATACATTTGTCCAATCTGATGCATGAAGACCCAACTGATGGCAAGCCGACGCGGGTTGGTTTTAAAATATTGAACGACGGACGCAAAGTGCGTTTCGCCAAACGCTCGGGAGAAGTAATCGATGGCTGAGACATATGTACCTCGTATGAAACAGCACTATAATGATGTGTTGCGCGACGAGTTGATAAAAGAATTCAGCCTGAAAAATGTCATGCAAGTGCCAAAGCTTGAAAAAGTAATCATCAATATGGGTGTGGGTGCTGGTGTAGATGACAAGAAAAAGGTTGCAATTGCCGCTGATGAACTGACTTTGATTTCGGGCCAAAAGTCCGTGATTACACGAGCCAGAAAATCTATAGCGGGTTTTAAATTGCGTGAAGGTATGGCCGTTGGAACAAAGGTTACCTTGCGGAAAAATCGTATGTATGAATTTATTGACCGTCTGGTCCATATTGCCATGCCACGTATACGAGATTTTCGGGGGTTGAACCCAAAGAGTTTTGATGGTCGTGGCAACTTCGCCATGGGAATTAAAGAGCATATTGTTTTCCCTGAAATTGACTATGACAAGGTTGATCAGATTTTGGGGCTTGATATCATCGTGTGTACGACGACAACTGATGACGATGAAGCAAGAGCTCTGCTAAAAGGTTTTGATTTTCCATTCACAGAGTCGAAATAGCCGGAACGGTATTCATTAATATCGTGACCAGAGACTTGTTTTGAATGGATTTGGGTGTGAAAAAGGGCATGTGCTCTTTCAAGGAGGATTGAATGGCGAAAAAAAGCGCTGTTGAGAAAAATCGCAGAAGAAGAGCGCAGGTTAAGGCCTATGCTAGTCGTCGTGCGAGCCTGAAAGCCATAATTATGGATCGCAGCAAACCAGCAGAAGAGCGTTTTAGAGCGCAACTCAAACTGGCAGCCTTGCCGCGAAATTCGTCGAAATCACGTGTTCGCAACCGCTGCGAGCTGACGGGGAGACCCAGAGGGTTTTATCGCAAAATGAAAATATCACGTATTGCCTTGCGGGATCTGGCCTCTTTTGGTCTGTTGCCCGGCATGGTTAAATCGAGCTGGTAAAAGGGAGACGCCAAATGACGATGACAGATCCCCTGGGAGATATGCTGACCCGTATTCGCAACGCGCAGATGCGGAAAAAAGGCAAGGTCAAAACTCCGGCTTCAAAACTTCGTGGCAGCGTGCTGGATGTGCTGCAAAAAGAAGGGTTTATCCGAGGCTATTCACAGACCGAATATGATGGTGGTAAAACGGAATTTGAAATTGAGCTTAAATATTATGATGGCGAACCCGTCATTCGTTCTATTACGCGAATTTCGAAACCAGGACGCCGTGTTTATTCATCGGTGAAAAACATACCAACCGTTGCAAACGGCCTTGGCGTGTCTATTCTTTCTACTCCGCGCGGCGTGATGTCCGATCACGATGCACGAGAAAATAATGTTGGCGGCGAGGTGCTTTGTAGCATTTTCTAGTCTTTGCTCCTAAAAGGATCACCATTGGTGGTTTTTGCAAAAGACGACTATCTTGATGAGGTTTTCTAATTATGTCTCGCATCGGAAAAAAAGCAGTGCCGATCCCTGATGCTGCAACAGCTAAGATTGACGGACGCAATGTGTCCATCAAAGGCCCAAAAGGCGAGCTGAAAGCGGTTCTTGTAAAAGAAGTTCTGGCCAAATTGACTGACGATGGCGTTCTGATTGAACCGGTCAACAACTCAAAACGCGCACGCTCCATGTGGGGTATGTCAAGAACAATCGTCCAAAATCTGGTGGTTGGTGTTATAGATGGCTATACCAAAAAACTTGAGATCAAGGGCGTTGGTTACAGAGCCATGCTGAAGGGGAAGAACCTTCAATTGGCACTTGGTTTGTCTCATGATGTGCTTTATCCCATTCCTGATGGTATTGAGGTCAAGTGCCCCAGCCAGACAGAAATTGAAATTAGCGGTATTGACAAACAGCGTGTTGGTCAGGTCGCTGCCGAGATACGCCGCTATCGGCCACCAGAGCCCTATAAAGGCAAAGGTATTCGATATAAAGACGAATATGTGTTCCGTAAGGAAGGCAAGAAGAAATAGACCAGAGAATTATATGGATGGCATACTGTGTTTGAAATATTTATTTCGACATCGATGCTCCAGTAAGACGATAAAATGGGAATATGACAGATGTCATCAAATAAAATGGTTCTTAAAAAACGACGTCACAGAGTGCGAAAGTCTCTTCGGCTAAATGAGAATACCAGACCTAGATTGTCGGTTCATCGCACCGGGAGAAATATCTATGCCCAGATCATAGATGACACCACTGCGGTGACCCTGGCATCTGCATCGACCATGGACAAGGAGCTGAAAGGCAAATTGAAAAATGGTGGAGATGTTGATGCAGCGATTGAAGTTGGTAAAGAAATCGCGCAAAAGGCAACAAAAGCTGGTATCAAGGAAGTTGTTTTCGACCGTGGTGCCTATGTCTATCATGGACGTATCAAAGCTTTGGCCGATGCTGCCCGTGAAGGTGGTTTGGAATTTTAGGTTAAAAAGGTCCCAATTGACGTTTTAAAATATTGTCAGGCTGATTGGCCTCTTGGAAAATGACAATGTGAATTGGGTCATGCATGTTTTTGAAAGGATGAGCAAGTTGGCACGTGGTGACGGCAGAGACAGAGGTGGACGAGATGGTGGTCGCGGTCGTGATGAACGCGAACCTGAATTTCTCGATAAGCTGGTGCATATTAATCGTGTTGCCAAGGTGGTAAAGGGCGGTAAACGCTTTGGTTTTGCTGCACTTGTTGTTGTTGGCGATCAGAAAGGCCGTGTTGGTTTTGGCCATGGCAAGGCGCGTGAAGTGCCAGAAGCTATTCGCAAGGCAACTGAAGATGCGCGCAAAACACTCATTCGAGTGCCACTTCGTGAAGGCCGGACGCTGCATCATGACGTCGCTGGGCGTCACGGCGCTGGCAAAGTCATCATGCGTGCCGCGCCTCCAGGAACAGGCATCATTGCCGGTGGTCCTATGCGTGCCGTTTTCGAAATGCTTGGTGTTCAAGATGTGGTTGCGAAGTCTATTGGCACGTCCAATGCTTATAATATGATCCGTGCAACTTTCGATGCGCTGAAACGTGAAGACAGCCCTCGATCGGTTGCAGCACGTCGCGGTCTGAAAGTCAGCGAAATAGTTGGTCGACGTCGTGATGGCGTTAGTGAAGTTGCCACGCCCCAGGAAGGGTAGTTGTTTGTCTGGCGCTGCCAGACAGACTTAGCGTGACTTGGAAAGATAAAGATTATGGCAAATACAAAAACCATTACGATCATGCAGACCGGAAGTCCTATTCGGCGCCCCAAGGATCAAAGAGATACCTTGATTGGCCTTGGACTTGGCAAGATCAGCCGCAAAAGAACTCTGGAAGATACGCCAGAAATTCGGGGCATGATCAGCAAGGTAGCGCACATGGTATCTATCGTTGAAGACTAGAAGCGAATGTCGTTTGATCTTCGTATAAAAGAATTGAAGTTAAGGGAATTTGGACCATGCGTCTCAATGATTTAAGAGATAACCCCGGAGCGACCAAACAGCGAAAGCGCGTTGGTCGTGGTATCGGTTCTGGTACAGGCAAAACCGCTGGTCGTGGTCACAAGGGGCAAAAGTCACGCTCTGGTGTGGCGATCAAGGGATTTGAAGGCGGGCAGATGCCGATCCATCGTCGTTTGCCAAAACGGGGCTTTAATAGTATTTTTCGCAAAAAATACAATGCGGTCAATCTGGAGCGTATTCAAACAGCTATTGATGCCAAGCGTATTGATGCTGGCAAACCTGTGACTGTAGATGTGTTGCTCTCCGCAGGCGTTATTCGTCGTGCAAAAGATGGTGTTCGGCTACTGGGCAATGGCGAACTTAAATCAGCGATCAGTTTTGAAGTGACTGGAGCCTCAAAAGGGGCTATCTCCGCCGTAGAAAAAGCTGGCGGTTCTGTCAAACTTGTGGAAATGCCTAAAATAGCTGCGAAAGAACGGGAAAAAGCTGATTGGCGTCTTGAAAAACGGAACAAGAATGCCGAAAAGGGTTAATTAGAATATTAAACAGGTAATCCACCTTGCATAATATTTTGATTCTCGTTCATTTTGCCAAATCTGGATTTTAGATGGACGTCATTTCTTTCGGCATGAAGGGCTCATTCGAGCTAGTCAGGATACCAACGGATGTCATCGGCAGCAGAACAACTTGCCTCCAATCTCAATCTGTCCGCGTTCAGTAAAGCAACAGAACTGAAAAAACGGATCTGGTTTACGTTGGCGGCACTTCTGGTTTATCGGCTTGGTACTTATATTCCTTTGCCGGGTATTAATCTGGTAGAACTCGAAAAGATGTTCGCACAGAACCAGTCCGGGATCCTCGGCATGTTCAACCTGTTTGCTGGTGGTGCGGTTGGGCGCATGGCAATCTTTGCGCTGAACATTATGCCGTATATTTCGGCTTCCATCATCATTCAGCTGATGACCACCGTATCTCCTCATCTTGAACAGTTGAAGAAAGAGGGCGAGCAGGGACGTCAGCAAATCAATCAATATACACGCTATGGTACAGTTGTGCTGGCAGCGTTGCAGGCGTATGGCATCGCTGTTGGTCTCGAAGGAGCCAGCAATATTGTCACAGATCCAGGCTGGTTTTTTAGAGCGACAGCTGTCATCACCCTTGTTGGCGGTACCATTTTCCTGATGTGGCTTGGAGAACAGATCACGGCCCGAGGGATCGGTAATGGTATCTCTTTGATTATCTTTGCGGGCATTGTTGCCGAGTTGCCAGCCGCACTGGTTGGTACACTTGAGCTGTCGAGAAAAGGCACATTGTCTGCTGGCTTGCTAGTCGCGCTCTTGGTCATGGTGTTCTTTGTTATTGCCTTCATCGTCTTCATGGAGCGGGCGCAACGACGGTTGCTGATCCAGTATCCAAAGCGGCAGGTTGGCAAGAAAATGTTTCAAGGGGATAGCTCGCATCTTCCTCTGAAATTGAATACTGCTGGTGTTATTCCACCAATTTTCGCATCATCTTTGCTCTTATTGCCGATTACAGTGGCCAATTTCTCTTCTGGTGGACCGGAATGGTTGACCAGTGTTACCGCTTTGCTTGGCCCTGGTCAGCCGCTTTATCTGTTGATGTATGTGCTGATGATTGTGTTTTTTGCTTTTTTCTACACAGCGATTGTCTTCAATCCAGATGAAACAGCAGATAATTTGAAGAAATATGGCGGTTTTATTCCTGGTATCAGGCCAGGAAAACGTACAGCTGAATATATCGATTATGTTTTAACCAGAATTACGGTTGCGGGGGCAGCTTATCTGGCGGTCGTCTGTATCTTGCCGGAAATGCTGAGATCTTATGCAGCTGTGCCCTTTTACTTTGGTGGTACCTCATTGTTGATTGTTGTCAGCGTCACCATGGATACGGTTGCACAGGTGCAAAGCCATCTTCTCGCGCACCAGTATGAAGGTTTGATCAAAAAAGCCAAACTGAGAAAAGGAGCACGTAGACGATGAATATTATTTTGTTAGGCCCTCCAGGGGCTGGTAAAGGCACACAGGCCAAGCGTATTGAAGAATCCAAGGGGCTGGTTCAGCTTTCAACCGGAGACATGTTACGCGCAGCTGTTGCGGCAGGAACAGAAGTTGGGCTCAAAGCCAAAGAAGTCATGGCCAGTGGTGGTCTTGTTTCTGATGACCTGGTGATTGGCATTATTTCTGATCGCATCGATGAAGATGATGTTCAGGGCGGTTTTATTCTTGATGGCTTCCCCCGCACAGTTGGTCAGGCCGAAGCGCTTGACAAGCTGCTGGAAGAAAAGTCAAAAAACCTTGATGTGGTCATTGAAATGCAGGTTGAGGATGATCCGTTGATCAAACGCATTACTGGTCGTTCCACATGTGGAAAATGCGGCGAAGGTTATCATGATGAATTCAAGAAACCAGCAGTTGAAGGCAAATGCGACAAGTGCGGTGCCAACGACTTCCAACGCCGCGCCGACGATAATGAAGAAACGGTAAGATCACGGCTTGTGGCCTATCATGATCAAACAGCACCTCTGGTTGATTACTATGGCAAGACCGGCAAACTGAAGTCTATTGATGGTATGGTCGCCATTGATGATGTAACAAAACAGATGCTGGAAACCCTTTCCTAAGTCTGTGACGGGGATAACCCCTTCAAAAGAGTGTGAGAAAGAGTTGACGTCTGCTGGTTATATCGGCTAGATAAGCGTTCATTCTTGAAAATGCTATAAAACCGGCCAACGGATAACAATATCCGATGGCCGGTAGTCTATTTTAACTAATGTCGATGATGAGACGTTGGTTTTGGAAAAGAACATAATAAAGAGAATAAACAAGATTTTCATTCCTCTGGTGCCGGTGCTTATAACGGCAGGTGACTGGTGGATAAAGACAGGAGAATAAGGTGGCTCGCATAGCTGGTGTTAATATCCCAACCAATAAACGCGTGGTGATTGCACTGCGTTATATTCACGGGATTGGTGACAAGAACGCAAAAGATATTTGCCAGAAAATCAAAATACCCGCTGAACGGCGAGTAAATGAGCTGACAGATGGCGAAGTCATTCAAATTCGTGAAATGATTGATGCGGACTATATGGTTGAAGGCGATTTGCGCCGTCAAACCGCCATGAACATTAAACGTCTCATGGATCTTGGTTGCTATCGGGGCTTGCGCCATCGCCGTGGACTGCCTGTGAATGGCCAGCGTACGCATACCAATGCGCGTACACGTAAAGGTCCGGCCAAGGCAATTGCTGGCAAAAAGAAATAGACTCAACAATATTATGTCTGGCGAGCTCATAAATGGCTGCTGGAGGAAAACGGACGGAACTAGAAAATGGCCAAGGAAAAAGCGCGCGTCAAACGCCGTGTTCGAAAAAATATCAGCACGGGTGTAGCACATGTTAGCGCCACCTTTAACAATACCATGATCACCATCACCGATGCGCAAGGTAATGCCATTGCATGGTCGACTGCTGGAACCATGGGCTTTAAGGGATCGCGTAAATCGACACCTTATGCAGCGCAAATGGCTGCCGAAGATGCCGGTAAAAAAGCTCAGGAACATGGCATGAGAACGCTTGAAGTAGAAGTTAAAGGACCAGGATCTGGACGGGAATCAGCTTTGCGCGCATTGCAGGCTATCGGCTTCCAGATTACCTCTATTCGGGACGTGACCCCCATTCCGCATAATGGATGTCGCCCTCGCAAAAGACGTCGCGTTTAAGGCGGTCCTTATCCAACTGGTGTCGATTTAGCTCCTGGTGTCGGGGCGCTGATATAGACCGGTTACCCTTTCAAGAATGCCCTCAATTGAATAAAGAGGTGGTGCAGATGATTCAAAATAACTGGTTGGAATTGATCAAACCAAACAAGCTCGAAGTTTTGTCTAAAGGCGATATAAATCGTGTTGCGACCATTGTCGCCGAGCCACTTGAACGTGGTTTTGGAACGACCTTGGGTAATGCATTGCGTCGCATTCTTTTGTCTTCGCTTCAGGGATCAGCCATTACGTCTGTCCATATTGATGGAGTGTTGCACGAAATTTCATCAATTTCTGGTGTTCGTGAGGATGTCACAAATATAGTTCTCAATATCAAGGGCATAGCTTTGCGGATACATTCCGAAGGCACCAAACGCATGATCCTTCACAAAGAGGGTCAAGGTGTCGTCACTGCTGGCGATATCGAAACAGGGTCCGAAGTGGAAGTGCTTAATCCTGAGCAGGTTATTTGTACACTGGATGAAGACACAGTGTTGCATATGGAATTTACTGCTGATACGGGCAAGGGATACCAGACAGCAGATCAGAACCGTCCTGAAGATGCGCCAATTGGTCTCATCCCAGTTGATAGCCTGTATAGTCCTGTAAAGCAGGTTTCCTATCATGTGGAAAATACACGTGAAGGTCAGGTGCTTGATTATGATAAACTGATGCTGCACGTCGAAACCGATGGCTCTATCACACCGGAAAATGCGATTGCCTTTGCGGCTCGTATTTTGCAGGATCAATTGACGATCTTTGTCAACTTTGAAGAACCAGAAGTGGTGACCGAGGAAGCCAAAGAACCAGAACTGGCCTTTAACGCAGCGCTTCTTAAAAAGGTGGATGAACTCGAACTGTCTGTACGTTCTGCCAATTGTCTTAAAAACGATAATATCGTTTATATTGGTGACCTTATTCAAAAAAGCGAAGCAGCCATGTTGCGAACCCCTAATTTTGGCCGCAAGTCACTGAATGAAATCAAGCAGGTTTTGGCGACTATGGGGTTGCATCTTGGGATGGAAGTCCCTAATTGGCCACCAGAAAACATTGAAGAACTTGCCAAGCGCTATGAAGATCAATATTGATCATTGAGATTTTGGGAACAAAAGTTCCCTTGGAAAAGAAACAAACGGGCTGACATTGCTTGAAGCTTTGACAGCTGATTTAAAGGAGAGACGTTGTGCGTCATCGCAAAAAAGGGCGTAAGCTCAATAGAACGGCTAGTCATCGTAAGGCGATGTTTGCCAATATGGCCGCAGCTTTGATCAAGCATGAACAGATCATGACGACCTTGCCAAAAGCCAAGGAAATGAAACGGATCATTGATCGTTTGATTACTCTTGGTAAGCGCGGCGATCTACATGCCAGAAGGCAGGCTTTCGCCAAATTGCGTGACGAAGCCATGGTTAAGAAACTGTTTGATGTGCTAGGTGATCGTTATAAAGAACGCTCCGGTGGCTATAGCCGTGTGTTACGAGCAGGCTATCGGTTTGGTGATAATTCACCACGTGCTGTTATCGAGCTTGTAGACCGTGACATCGAAGCTAAAGGGCAGGATAGTGGCCCGGATCAAAGCCAGAAGAATGAGGAAGTGCAAGAAGCAGTTGCCGCATAACTCGAAGTTTCTGTCGATCAGAGTAAGCTAAATTATATTGACGATAAAAAAGCGGCTCATGGGGCCGCTTTTTTTGGATTATGGGGATCTGTTTCGATGTTTGCTTTGGGGCGTTGGCGAACTGATTGAAGTCAGATCTCAAAAATATTCAAAGATAACATGAAATAGCCTTGGATTAGAAAGAACATCTGATCGTGCCCATGGCTCTCAACAACAAGGTATGAGATGAGGAAGAATACACAAATGAAGAATAGATCAAAGGCTAGTTTCATTCTTTCATTGAGATCGGAGCTACTGGCTTTTGTACTTATTCTTGCGTTTACCTTGCCTCAAAATGTGTCAGCCAAGTCTCGGATCGTGCCTTTGGATCGCACAGCCATCAATTATTCTTTTGCGCCAGTGGTCAAACAGGCTTTGCCTGCCGTTGTTAATGTCTATGTGCGTCACCGAACAAGACGCCGGCGTGCGCGCAATCCCTTTGCGAACGACCCTTTCTTTAAACGCTTTTTTGGTGGTAATTTTGGCGTACCAAGAGAGCGCATTGAAAGTTCGTTAGGCTCAGGTGTGATTGTCGATGCCAAGGGGATCGTGGTGACCAATTACCATGTGATCCAAGGGGCCTCAGAGGGAGAAATTAAGGTCTCCTTGCCCTCTCGCAAAGAATATCAAGCTGAGATTCTCTTGAAAGACAAGCGTGCAGATCTCGCCGTATTGAGGATAAAAGCAAACGGAGAACGCTTTCCCTTCCTCAAAATAGCCAATTCGGACGAGCTTGAAGTGGGGGATCTGGTACTGGCCATGGGCAATCCATTCGGCGTTGGCCAAACGGTTACCAGCGGCATTGTTTCTGCCCTGGCGCGCACGGGAATAGGCAAAGGGGACGCTCAATATTTCATACAAACGGATGCCGCCATCAACCCCGGCAATTCAGGTGGGGCACTGGT
>JAKIUO010000052.1 GCA_021647535.1 Hyphomicrobiaceae bacterium | reverse complement strand
GCCGCCGTTCGAACCCCCAGACATCAACCCTCAACGCATGCCCAAAGTTAAAATCAACCAACCGCCGTAAACCCGGCCAATTCCGCTCGCCCAACAAAATCATCCGGAGTCGGGTGAATAATTGGGGCTAGAAGAACAAGCTGCCAAGCCTCGCAGAGAGAAGAGGGCTGGCGAGCGCAAGCGACGTTAGTCGCTTTTCTACTGGCCGATTTTGGCCTGTGAGGCAAAGCGCACGGCTTCGCTTGCCGCGTGGAATAAAGCTTGCGCTTTATTGATACATTCTTTTTGTTCAAGTTCGGGTAAGCTGTCGGCGACGATACCAGCACCGGCTTGCACATACATCTTACCATCCTTGACGATGCTTGTGCGCAAAATGATACAGGTATCCATTTCGCCGTCAGCGGTGAAATAGCCAACGCATCCGGCATAGATGCCGCGTCGGTCTTTTTCCAGTTCGTCGATGATTTCCATGGCCCGCACTTTGGGAGCGCCAGAGACGGTTCCGGCAGGGAATCCTGCCATGAGCGCATCAAGCACATCATATTTTTGGGGGTCGACCTTACCGATGACATTGGAAACGATGTGCATGACGTGGGAGTAATATTCCAGAAAGAAGCTGTCTGTGATCTTGACGCTGCCGGGAAGGGAGACGCGGCCAACATCATTGCGCCCGAGGTCCAGCAGCATCAGATGTTCGGCCAGCTCTTTTGGGTCGCCGAGCAGTTCCTTTGCCATTTCTTTATCTTTTTTGTCCGTTGCGCCGCGCTTTCTGGTGCCGGCGATGGGGCGGATGGTGATTTGATTGTCGCGCAGACGCACGAGGATTTCAGGGCTGGAACCAATGACGCAAAAATCATCGAATTTCAGAAAATAGAGAAAGGGCGAGGGGTTGGTGCGGCGCAGGGCGCGATAGAGCGAGAACGGCGGCAGGGTGAAGGGCGCTTCAAAGCGTTGGCTCAGCACCACCTGAAAAACATCACCGGCAGCGATATAGTCCTGTGCTTTCTTGACCATTTTTTTGTACTGGGCCGGGGAGGTATTGGAAACGGGCTTGGTCGTGCCAAGAGCTTCGTCGTCAATTTCGCTATGAATGATGGGCGTTTCGAGTCGCTGCATGACCAGATCCAGCCGGTCAATCGCCTGATTATAGGCTGATTTGGCCGAAATATCTTTTTGCGACCTGACCGGTGTGACGGCGGTGATTTCGTCTTTTGTCGCGTCGAATATCAATATAATCGTCGGACGGATCATCAAGCTTTCAGGCAGCTCCAGCGGATCTGGATTGTTGTCGGGCAGGGTTTCGATGAGGCGCACCGTATCATAGCCCATATAGCCAAACACACCGGCGGCCATGCGAGGAATGTCTTGCGGCAGATCAATGCGGCTTTCATCAAGCAGTTTTCGCAAGGAGGTAAACGGGTCGTCTTTCAGCTTGCTGAATTTGCGCTTTTTGGCGGCGGGGTCGGTGCACAGCTCAACCTGCTGACCGTTTGAACGCCAGATGAGGTCCGGTGCGAGGCCAATGATGGAATAACGCCCGCGCTGCGTACCGCCTTTGACTGATTCGAGCAAAAAAGCAAAAGGCTCATTTTCTGAGAGACGCAGCATGGCAGACACCGGCGTCTCCAGATCGGCCACCAGTTTGAGGGTGACGATCTGTGCAGTTTCGCTGTCGTATTTCTTCTTGAAGTCGTTCAATGACGGTTCGGTTTGCACCTTGTATCACTCTTTCCTGGGGCCGCGTACAGCGAGCTAAGCGGCAGGCAGCCAGGCTATAAAACGAGACTTGCAGATTATTGCGTTGTTCCGTTCAGCCGCGCCAGCACTTTTTCGTTAATGGAAACACCGTAATTTTTGCGCAGTGTGGCAATGTACTGGCCAACGACATCATCTTCCAAAGCTCGGCGCAGGCGTGCCGTGATCGTGTCATTTACCGCCTTGTCTGCGGGTTTGGCCTCGCCTTTGGCCACGACCTTGAAAAGCACACGGCCTTTTCCACCGGCCAGACTATTCATGCCAATGCCACCAACCGGCAATACAAAGGCCTGTTTGACAGCAGCGACAGGAATGTCGTCATGCTCTTGCGAGCGGGTGAAGGCTTTTGATTTTTTCACTTTGGCCTTGAATTTTTTGGCCAATTTTTTCAGCTTTTTGCCTTTGCGCAAAGCGTTGACGCTAGCAGAGGCCAACTTGCTCAACGCAGCTTCTTTTTGGCGCTCTTTCCAGGTCTTGATGAGCTGTTTTTTGACTTCCTCAAGCTTTTTGAGACGCTCGGCGGTGACGCTCAGCACTTCGGGCCAGAAAATCCCGCTGCTATTGACTTCGACCGGCTCGTTTTCGACCCCGACATCACTTGCAAATATATTTTTCAGGAGCAGTTGGTTTCTGGGGAACCCTTTGGCGTCTTTGCCTTTTGGAGTCTGCCCGGAGCGATCAACAGCCTCAATTGTGCGATATTCGAGTTCGAGATCTTTAGCGATGTCGGCGAGTGCTTTACCACCAGCTCTGTCATCTTCAATCGTGTCCTGCAAATTCCCCAGCCTGTCCGAGGCCCGTTCATTGAGCAAATAGATGCGGATCTGTTCCTTGACGTCGCCCAGTTTTTTCTGAATTATTCCCGGTTTGATATCAACGACCTGAACAATAACGGTGCTAAAGCTGCTGGCAACCGGATCACTGAATTTGCCTTTTTGCAGGGCAAAAGCGATGTCTGAAACTTTGCTATCAAGCAGTACGGACTTGTCAACAAAGCCCATATCAGCACCCTTTTCTTTAAAACCGTATTTTTTGGCAACAGCCATGAAATCGCCGCCCTTGGAAAGCTCTTTATGGGCTTCGATGGCTTTTTCACGATCAATAAAGGACATGCGTTGGATATGGCGCTTGCCGGGTATGGAAAACTGCTCAATGCGGTCTTTATAGTCTTTGGCGATATCTTCATCGCTGATTTTTATGCTCTTTTTGACAATATCAGCCGATAGAGCCAATAGACCGACCTTGCGAAATTCCGGGGCGGTGAACAGGCGTCTATTATCGCTCAGAAAAGCTTTTTGGGTTTTTTCATCCGGGTCTTTGATTTTTTTGACGGCTTGGACGGCAGGATGAAATATTCCAGCGTTCTGGTGTCATGTTCAAAACGGTGCAGAACGTCCTTCATTGTACCTGGCACATAAAGATCGTTGCTCAGGGACAAGATCAGCTGATCGCGTACCGCGCCGACACGCTGTTCGGCAATAAAGGCGGCGCTGCTCATATTATTATTGCGCAGCACTTCTTCATACTGGATACGCGAGAACTTGCCATTTTCGCCTTTGAAGGCCGGGCTTTTGTCAATGACATCGCGGATGGTCTGATCGGATATGCCAAGGCCAAGCTGTTTGGCATGGGAAGAGACGGCGGCATTGGAAATCAGGCCGTTCAGAACCTGCCGGTCGATACCAAAGGCGCGGATCTGTTCTGTGGTCAGCCGTCTACCGATCTGTGCCGAGACCCGTCTGGTCTGGCGCTGCAGGACGCGCTCATATTCCTGTGGAGAAACTTCCACCTCGCCAACCTTGGCGAGCACACGAGAGCCATAGCCCGAGAAAATATCGGCAATACCCCAGACAGCGAAGCTGAGGACCAGTACGGCGATGAATATTTTGGCGACCCAGGTGCCAGCACCTTTTCGTAGTGAATTAAGCATATTTCCGTCTTGTTTTCATTTGCTGCATTGATTTTTCGCTCAGTTTCGGTCATTTGATTGAGGCGAACGACATCATAAGAACAACCAGCCTCTCCCTGCAAGCAAACAATCAGCGCTTTTATTGGAAGCAATTGGCGGATGAACGTGACCTAGATACAGGGGGAACTGGTAAAGCTTTGCGGAAACCGGATCAAGTGTCTATTTGACAGATTCGCATTTCAATGAAAAATAGAGAGCTTTTTGGGGCTAAAAATAGATAAAATCGGGAGATTTACATGTCAAAGAACACACCTTTGGTTGCAGGTAACTGGAAAATGAACGGTCAGCGCGAACAGGCGCTGGAGCTTGGCAAGCTGGCTGAAGGCCTGGATAAAAACCCTGTTGAGGGCGTAGACGTGATGATTTGTCCGCCAACAACGCTCATCATGCCGTTTAGCGAATTGATGAAAGGTGGCAAGGTTGCCATCGGTGCGCAGGACTGCCATACGCTGGTTTCAGGTGCCAATACCGGTGATATTTCTGCCGAAATGCTGGCCGATGCCGGGGCCACAGCTATTATTGTTGGCCATTCCGAACGCCGCGCTGACCATAGTGAAAGCGATGCGCTCATCAATGAAAAGGCCCAGGCCTCATGGCGCGCCGGGCTTGTTGCCATCATCTGCGTTGGGGAAACAAACGGCCAGCGCCAATATGGTCTGACCCTTGATGTGGTCCGTCGCCAGCTCAAAAATGCCGTGCCGGATGGAGCGACCGCTAAAAATACTGTGATTGCTTATGAGCCGGTCTGGGCGATTGGCTCTGGGCTGACGCCAACTGTCGAGGATGTTGATAAGGTCCATAATGATATCAGAAAAGTGCTGGTCGAGCGCTTTGGTGATAGCGAAGGTGGCGGTATGCGTCTGCTCTATGGTGGTTCGGTCAAAGCCTCCAATGCCAAGGAATTGATGGCTGTGGAAAATGTAGATGGTGCGCTGGTTGGCGGGGCCAGCCTCAAAGCTGACGATTTCCTGGGGATAATCACCAGCTATAAAAGCTAGTTTACGTCCCGGATCATATGGTCTATTGCTAGATCTTATGTTTCTTTAAGCGCGAGGAGGGCCATTTGCCTTACAGGATGAAACTTTTTTCGTTGTTGTTGACAGCTCATCTGATGGCCCTCTCAATGGGGATGGCGCAAGCGGGCACTCTTGCTGGACAAGAGTGTGAGGCTTTGCGCGAGCAAAGAAAAGAGCTGGCCAGCAAAGGTGTTGGCCGCTCTCTTGAAAAAGGGGCGCAATGGGCGGCGCAAAACCTTGATGAGAGCCAGCTTATTGAAGTCGGGGATTTTCTGCAGCTCATGGAAAAAATACGCTTCAGGTGCAAAGGCACCAAGCGGGATAAGAAAAGCAAGTTTAGTTTGCTTGGTAATGTGCCGCTGCCCGTGCGTAATTCTCGCCGTGTACAAAAAGCCAAAGAGGCGGCAAAACAGGACATTGTCGCGAAGCAGAATAGGGTCGCGAAGAAAAACGGGATTGACGGGGCAACTGTCGAGACCAAAGCCGTTATCTCGGCGATTACAAAAAATGCAGATAACAAGGCAGGTGGCGCGGCTGGTCAAATGCGCAAGTCAATTCAAAATTAAAAACGGAGAAACTGGGCTATTGACCTGTTTGTGTCCCTCGCTGTAGAAGGGTTTCTTCATTTGATTGTCTTATGACAATCGAGATACATAAAACTGCTGATTTTAGTGTGCCAATTGCGTGAACCCTTTTGCTGGTCGTTCACCCAAAGCATCTTAACGGGATGGAATTACATCATGACAACCGTCTTGCTCGTCATTCATTTGATGGTCGCTCTTGCGCTGATCGTAACCGTGTTGTTGCAACGCTCTGAAGGCGGTGCACTTGGTATTGGTGGCGGTGGCGGTGGCATGATGTCAGGGCGCGGTGCGGCCAATCTGTTGACCCGCACAACGGCCTATCTGGCGGCGGTGTTTTTTGCGACCAGTATCACACTGGCCATTCTGGCCAAGACCAACAAGGCACCAACCTCCATTCTGGATACGCTGTCGCCAACAAAAGCCATTGAAAAGAGCGATAGCAAGCCAGCTTTGCCAAAACTGCCTGGCTCGCGTCCCGCTGCACCAACCTCTCCCAGCGTGCCTGCTTCCAAGTGATAAACGGCCTTCCTTGCGCGCGGGAGGCACTTTTTTTATCGGGTTGAAAAGGGTATGGAGTTTCATGGCGCGATATATATTCATTACAGGTGGTGTGGTCTCTTCTCTTGGTAAAGGCATTGCGTCCGCAGCGCTTGGCGCTTTACTGCAGGCACGCGGCTATACGGTGCGCTTGCGCAAGCTTGACCCCTATCTCAATGTTGACCCTGGCACCATGAGCCCTTATCAGCATGGCGAGGTTTTTGTCACCGATGATGGCGCCGAAACCGATCTTGATCTGGGCCATTATGAGCGCTTTACAGGGGTTGCCGGGCGTCAGTCTGACAATGTGACCTCCGGGCGTATTTATCAGGATATTCTGGCCAAGGAGCGTCGCGGGGATTTCCTTGGGGCGACTGTGCAGGTCATTCCCCATGTGACGCAGGCCATCAAGGATTTTGCCCTGTCGAACGAGGATGATGATGATTTCATCTTGTGCGAGATCGGCGGCACGGTCGGCGATATCGAGGCTTTGCCGTTTTTTGAAGCCATCCGCCAGATCGGTCAGGAATTGCCGCGCGGCGATGTCGTATATATTCACCTGACGCTCATTCCCTATATTTCAAGCGCTGGTGAACTGAAAACCAAGCCGACCCAGCATTCGGTCAAGGAATTGCGCTCGATTGGTATTCAGCCCGATATTTTGATGTGTCGCTGTGACCGCGAAGTGCCAGAATCAGAGCGCAAGAAAATTGCCCTGTTTTGCAACGTGCGGCCCTCGGCGGTTATTCAGGCGCTTGATGTGGCCAGCATATATGATGTGCCGGACGCCTATCACAAAGAGGGGCTGGATGAGGAAGTGCTGTCCGCCTTTGGTCTGGGCTTCGATAAAAAGCTCGATCTGGAGAGATGGCATAAAATTTCGCGGCGCATTAATACCCCGGACGGCGAAGTCACCATTGCCATTGTCGGCAAATATACCGGCCTGCTGGATGCCTATAAATCCCTGAATGAAGCCTTGGTGCATGGCGGTATCGCCAACAGGGTCAAGGTCAACACCACCTGGATTGAAGCGGGCGGTATTGAAAACGAGGATCTGGCGCAAATCATTGGCGAGGCGGATGGCATTCTGGTGCCCGGTGGTTTTGGCAAGCGCGGCTCAGAAGGCAAAATCGCTGCCGTCGAATTTGCCCGTACCCGCAATATTCCCTATTTTGGTATCTGCCTTGGTATGCAAATGGCTATCGTTGAAGCGGCGCGCAATCTGGCCGGGATCAAGGGCGCAGGCTCCAGCGAGTTCGGGGAGCCCAAAGTGCCGATTGTCGGTCTGATGACCGAGTGGATGAAGGGCGAAGACCTTGAAAAGCGCGAGCAGAATGGCGATCTGGGCGGCACCATGCGGGTCGGGGCTTTTGAGGCCAAACTGGCGCGCGGTTCCTTGATCCGTTCCATTTATGGCGATGCGGAGCTGATCAGCGAGCGTCATCGCCATCGCTATGAAGTCGATATGAGCTATCGTGAGCAGCTGGAAAAGCATGGTTTGTTGTTTGCCGGGACCTCGCCAGATGGTCTGTTGCCCGAAACCATTGAGCTAAAAGATCACCCCTGGTTTGTCGGTGTACAATATCATCCAGAGCTCAAGTCAATGCCCTTTAAGCCGCATCCGCTGTTTGCCTCTTTTATAGCGGCAGCTGTCAAGCAGAGCAGGCTGGTTTAATGGGTCATGTGATGGTTGGCTCTGCCCTTTTTCTGATGGCCCTGGTCTTTCCTGGGCAGGCGGCAGCGTCTTTTACCGTTGGAGAACTTAGCCAGCACTGCCGCTCTTTTCTAAAGCTGCAAAAGAGAAAGAGCAGCAAGCGCCTGACACGACAACAGGTGATTGATGTTGTAAAGTGCAGCAGTTTTGTGGCGGGCATTCATTTTGGTAAAATCGCCACAAATGTGCGCAATGATACGCACGGCCCTTATTGCCTGCCAAATGGCGGCAAGGTGACCACGAAGTGGATTGTCAAAGTTTTTATTGACTGGAGCAGACGGCACCCGCGAGAAAAGGCAAGTCCGGCGGCGGTTGGTATCATGAAGTCCTTGATGGAGCGCTATGGTTGCGATGAACGTGACCGGGTGAAATGAGCGCCAGAGAAATAGATATGAGAAATGCAAACAGGAAAAAATGAAAGGGAAGAAGCATGTTAGAGACCTTAAAGCCTGATGCCGTGGTCAAGGTGGGTGATTTTGAAATCTCCAATAATGCGCCCTTTGCGCTGTTTGCCGGTCCCTGTCAGATGGAAAGCCGCGCCCATGGCCTCGAAATGGCCCATGCGCTGAAAGAGATCAGTGAGCGTCTGAATATTGGCCTCATTTTTAAGGCCAGTTTCGACAAGGCCAATCGTACCAGCATGAACAGTCAGCGCGGCCTTGGGTTTAAGGATACGCTGCCAATATTTTCAGAGATCCGCGAAACATATGGCTTGCCCATCGTCACTGATGTTCATGAGAAAGATCAGTGCGCCGCCGCCGCCGAACATGTTGATGTGTTGCAAATCCCAGCCTTTTTATGCCGTCAGACCGATTTGCTGGTTGCTGCCGCTCAAACGGGGGCTGTGATCAAGATCAAAAAAGGGCAGTTTCTGGCTCCCTGGGATATGAAAAATGTGGTCGGCAAGGTGCTGGCAGCGGGCAATAGCAAGATATTGGTGACAGAACGTGGTGCCAGTTTTGGCTATAATACACTGGTTTCGGATATGCGCGCTTTGCCAATTCTCGCCCAGACCGGCTGCCCGGTGGTGTTTGACGCGACGCATAGTGTGCAGCAGCCCGGCGGGCAGGGGGAAACCAGCGGCGGTCAACGCGAATTTGTACCGGTTCTGGCGCGCGCCGCTTTGGCGGTTGGTGTGGCGGCTTTGTTCGTCGAAACTCACCAAGACCCCGACAATGCTCCCTCGGATGGCCCTAATATGGTGCATTTGTCGAAGCTCGAAGGGCTTTTGGAGCAGTGGCAGCGGATAGATAATGTGCTGAAAGGCTAATCTGTTTGGTGCCAGCACTTGCCATGGAGGGCGTTGGCGTTCTAATGTTTAGGGCTTGGAGCGAAGGCGTTTTTGGCAAAGAATAAAATAGATCTGTAGGAAGCAGGGGGTCCCCCCTGTAGCGACAAAGGGTGAGAGATGAGTGATTACCAAAATCAGCGGACCAATATGGTGGATAGCCAGTTGCGGACAAATGAGGTCACTGATCACCGCATATTGCAAGCGATGCTTGATCTGCCGCGCGAAAAATTTGTCCCGGAGGATAAGGTCGGAGTGGCCTATATGGACCGGGATATTCTTGTCGATCGAGACAATGAAGGTGCCAATCGCTATATGATGTCGCCGACGACCATCGCTCGATTAACACAATTGGCCAGTGTTGATGAAAAAGATATGGTTTTGGTTATTGGCTGTGCAACTGGCTATGAGGGCGCTCTTTTAGGACGTTTGGCCGATAGTGTGGTCTGTCTGGAGCAGGATGAGCGCCTTGAAAAAGCAGCATCTAATCGCCTTGAAGAGCTTGAGTGTGATAATACCGCAACTGTTATTGGTCGTCTTGACGAAGGCTATTTTAAAGAAGGACCATATGATGTAATACTGATTAACGGCGGCGTGGAAGTGATTCCCCAAGGCCTGTTTGATCAGTTAAAAGATGGTGGCCGGCTGGTTGCCGTCGAATTGTCACAAGAAAACGTAGGTAGAGCCCATCTTTATAGAAAGATAGGGGATGAAGTGGGTGAGAACCGCGTCTCATTTGATGCGCTAACTCACGTCTTGCCTGGTTTTAAGCGGGTAAGCTCATTTACCTTTTGTTAACGTCTCTTGGTGTAGTGATAGTCTCTGTCACTTGTTTCCTGTAAACTTTCGTATTTTTTGTATGTCCATCTATTAGATGGAACTAGATCGGCTGTGCCGGTTTCGATTAGTTGTTGTTGTTTCGTAGTTGCTGGGTAGTGGCAATCCAACGAGGTAGACAAATAACAGCGAAAGAGGCTGGGAAATGCAGAATTTGCATATCAACAATAATATGGGCGTGGCAATCATTGCTGGCTTTTTAAGTTTGACGCCATATACGGTGAGCGCAGAAACTCTTGAATCTGTTTTGGCCAATACCTATAGGGGTAATCCCGAAATAAATGCCGAGCGCCAAAAATTACGGGCGGTTGATGAAGAAGAAACCCGTGCCCGTTCAGGCTATCGGCCCAAATTGAATTTTAATGCAGATATTGGTAGCCGAAACGTGGAATCTGAACCATCGCAACGGACCGATGGGAAGCGCGACGATGGTGGCTATACGGTTTCCCTGACGCAGCCTATTTTCAGAGGGTTGCGCACAATCAATTCGATTCGCAAGGCAGACGCCGATATCTATGCTGGTCGCGAAGATTTACGCACTGTGGAGCAACGGGTGTTTCTCAATGCCGTCACCGCTTACGTCAATGTCATCCGTGATCGTGCCGTTTTGCGGTTGCGTCGGAGTAATGTCAGCGTGCTGGCCCAGCAAAAGGAGGCAACGCTTGATCGCTTTCAGGTGGGTGAAGTCACAAAGACCGATGTTGCCCAGTCCAAAGCCCGTTATAGTGGCGCTGTTTCAGAACTGAATTTAGCGCAAGCTAATCTAAAAGGATCACGGGCTGTATTCGAGGAAATCATCGGGCACAATCCTAACGGCCTAAAAGCGCCAAGAGCGATCAGCAAATATCTTCCGCGCAGTCTGCAGATTTCGATCAAACGAGGCATGGATGAGCATCCAACTATTTTGGCGGCGACCTATCGTGAGATGTCAGCAACTCATACGGTTCATGTGATCCGAGGGGAACTGCTGCCCGAAATCAATGTGGAGGGGAGTTTTCAGGATCGCTTCTACCCTGCGACCGGTATTAACAGGGTGTCAACGACAACTGTCAGGGGCACTTTTAAAATGCCGCTCTATGCCGGTGGTGAAATCACGGCTCGGGTCAGGCAGGCCAAACATGTTGTGCTTCAACGTCGTCAGGACTTTCGCACAGCCCGCCGTCGTGTGCGTGCGGATGTGATTGCCACCTGGGGTCGTGTGGTTTCGACAAAAGCCAAGCTGATTGCTGATATGTCTCAGGTGAGCGCCAATAGAACAGCGCTTGACGGGGTGAGGGAAGAGGAAAAAGTTGGACAAAGAACCGTGCTTAACGTGCTTGATGCCCAGCAGGAGCTACTCGATAGTCAAGTGACCCTGGCCATTACAAGAAGAGACCTTTTGGTGGCCCGCTACAGTCTTTTGGCGGCAACTGGCAGGCTGTCGGCTGTTGAGCTTGGGATTCATGCTGGTTATTATGACCCTAAAGAGCATTATGGTCATGTCAGACGGAAAAGATATGGCACCAGGGTCAAGGAATATAACGATTCTGAAGAGCGCCGCATTATGGTTGGCGACCGCTATTTCCCTGCAAGCTTGAAATAGCAGAGAAGATAAAGACAGACGGTTTGAATTGGCCTTCCATGTTCTCATGGGAGGCCAATTCGTGTTAACCAACAATAAAAATTTGTCTCTGGAAAAAATATGAATTCTGCTTTGGTATCTATTCAAGAGGCTATTCTTGAGCCTATTATTTTTGTATAAAACTAATTCGCTTTGTGCCCATGAGCTAGCCACATTTTATAGATAAAAAAATGGGGATAGGATGGCGAAGTATTAAGGGAATACCCGATGAATAGCGCGGAAAAAAAAGCTTCAGAACCGAGCATGGATGATATTATCAGTTCGATCAGAAATATAATATCTGATGAGCCGCAAGAGAGCATCCCTGTGCTCTCAGCCGATGGGCCGCCAGCCAACACAGCAGTGCCGGTTGATCCTCCGGTTGTTCAGCTCACCGAGAAGCAGATCGCAGAACCAGTTGCGGAAGTTCTTGAACCGGCCCCGACCCCTGTTGTCGAACCAGCATTTGCGCTTTCCCAAACACAAATAATTGAGGAAGAGCCAATAGAGCCAGCCCCAGCTGTTACGCCTTTCGCTGAAACTTCGCCTTTCTCGACAGACCCGGTTTTGAGCACGCCTCTAAACAGTGCCGAGATTGCCAGCGAAATCGCGTCGGTGCCAGGGGTTATGGTGGCTGGAGCTTTGCCGCCAATTGAAGCTTTCACACCTGAAGTTCCCCCATTGGCTGCCCCGCTGGTTCCTGAGCTGCCTCCGATAGAGGACGCTCTTCTCGACTCCGTTGAGCCAGCCTTGTTGTTTAATGCTGAGCCTGTTTTGCAAACACCGGAACAAGATAATAAATCTGACAGTCTGACGGCGCGTATTGATGATTTGTCATCGACTTCGCCAGCGTCCGTATTGGATGCGCCAGGTGTAGAGGAAATAAACAATCTTGCACCAGCGCCAGTCAATTCAATCGAAGATATGATTGAGGCAAGCAGCAGCCCGGGCGAGGAAGAAAGCTTTGCGCAGGCGAATGGCGTAGAATCGGAACGGATACTGGAAGGTATGGAGATAGAAACCAATGACCTTCCAATAGCTGCTGTCCTCAAAGAAACTGACATTGAGGAAACTGCTGAAGCGAAACTTGAAGAAAGTCCGCTCGACGAAGCCTCAACAGACAACGCGCCCGTGGTGCTTGATGCCAGCAAGGTGACAGCTGAAGATGCCGTTGCCATATCCGCAGTTGCCGCCGCCACTTCAGAAGCGTTGGCGGGAACCAGTGCGCCAGCAGAGCCCAAAGAGGGCTGCAATAATTCTCTGGAAGATAGCATCAAGGCCATGCTGAAACCGATGATCCGTGACTGGCTCGACGATAATATGCCTCGTATTCTCGAAGGGGCTATTAAGGAAGAAGTTAAAGATTCCGGCAGCGATGATAAAGTTTAGCGCTGGGGAGAGGCGTGAAAATATTTTGCAAAGAAACCGTTGCCTCGGAAAGGACAGCGGTTTTTTTGTGCGTAAACTCGCTTCGCAAACGGGCTGCCGCCCGTACCCGCTTGGGGAACGAGTTCCCCAAACCCCTTACTTTTTTGAATTTGATGATAGAAAAACGGGAGGTTTGGAGCGGCTCCTCCAGCGGGGTCGAGCGCTCAAATAGCGTAGTGGTAGCGCAAAATATAAAAGGGTTGGCCCCGTCGCGAAGCGAGTGAGAGCAAGAATTGAATGGCCCTGGGACAAGTCCCCAATGCTTGTCGGCACAAGATGCCAAGCCTCGCAGAGAGAAGAATTGGCTGGCGAAGATAAGCCGTACAGCGGCTTTTGGTATCACATAAAAAAAGGGTTGGAACCAGCTTTGGCTCCAACCCTTTTATGATTTGAATGGATCGCTGAGAGATCCTAGAAGTCGCCAGCCGAGGCACGATCCAGCACATCAAGAATGATTCTTTTGACTTCGATGGCTTCTTTCAAAAGTGCTGGCGGTAATGTTTTTCCGCCATGGATCATCATGTCCATATCCAGAGAGTAGATCCATAATTTGCCTTTTTTGTCCTCTAGCAAAGAGATACGGCATGGCAGATAGGCGGCGTAGGCATCTGAATGATCTACCATTTTTTGGGCTGTCAATGGATTACAATAGAGATAGATATTGAGCTTGCGCCACGGTTTGCCATTCATGGCTCCGACCTGATCACCAAGCGGCAGGAAACCTACATCCTTGATATTGTTTTCCTGGGCAATGGTTTTTATGCTCTCGTGCACATCATCAAAAGAAATGCCATCTGCAACCTGTCGTTTCCAGATGGTGGCTTCGGCGGCATTGCCGGTCTCAGCCAGTTTGAGCGCCATATTGTAATAGACATTGGCTGCGCCCTTGTCCAAGGACAGCAATGGTGAAAATTTGAAGGCCAAAAACCCCACACAGCCCAAGGCAATCAACCCAATGATCGCCAGCAAACTCCAGATAAAACGCATCCCGAACTCCCTTTGTATTTCTTTTTATCTGCTTTTCTCAAAGCTTTTAATGTTGCCTGTCCGCCTGCTTTATCAAAACTTGTTCTTGTTCTGGGCGGTTGTTTTTATAGAACGGCGATTTAAGCACGCTCCCGTCCTCTGGTAAAGGGAAACGGGGGTCGCTATGAAAAAATCTATGGGGTTTAAATCTATTTGCCTGCTGTTAAAGCCGCATATTAAGGGAAACCACTGACCACTTAAGGGAAACTACTGAGGGTTAGGACAGCCGCAGGAATAAGTGATCTGATTTGACGCAGGAGTTTTGTTTGTCAGCTAGGCGTGCAAGGGGGCGTGTAGCGAGCTACATAACCCTTTGCAGAACGACGCTGACGGACAAAAGAACAAGTCAAATCGTTCAGTTATTCCTGCGGATGTCCTTAGCTGGCAACGAGCCCGAGTTTGACCCGTGCCTGATCGCGCAACTGATCAATTGGTTGCAGCTTTTTGCCAACTTTATAGTGCCAGAATGTCCAGCCATTACAGGCTTTGCGCCCTTGCACATTGGCCCCAAGCTTGTGAATGGAACCCTGTTTGAGGGGACCAGCCGTTTTCAAGGGCTTTTTGGTTTCGCAAGACAGCGAACCATCGGCGCGCACACTGGCTTCAAAGCGCTCCTTTTTGTCAAACAAACGCGTGCCGGGGGTCAAAAGTCCGAGATCCAGCAGGGAACCAAAGGCGACTTTTGGGGCATCGCGTTTGCTCGGCAAGGGCGTGAACTCACCATCTTTCAAAGGTTTGATGGCTTCGATGCGATCAGCGGCGACTTTGGCATAGCCGGTGTCGCGTTCAATGCCGATAAAATTGCGGCCCAGATATTTGGCTACAGCGCCGGTGGTGCCGGTGCCAAAGAACGGGTCAAGAATGACATCACCGGGCTTGCTGGAGGCCAGAATAACGCGCTGCAACAGGCTTTCGGGTTTTTGCGTCGGGTGGCGCTTCTGGCCATCCTTGTTGCGTAGGCGTTCTGGTCCGGCGCAAATCGGCAACAGCCAGTCCGAGCGCATTTGCAGGTCGTCATTAAAGGCTTTCATGCTGTCATAATTGAAGGTATAGCGCGAGGTTTCGCCGCGTGCCGCCCAGATCAGCGTTTCGTGGGCATTGGTGAAGCGCCGTCCCCGGAAATTTGGCATGGGATTGGTTTTGCGCCAGACGACATCATTGAGCAGCCAGTAGTCAAGATCCTGCAAGGCGGCACCGACGCGAAAAATATTATGATAGGAACCAATCACCCACATGGCCCCGTCTTTTTTGAGCACACGGCGCGCCGCTTTCATCCAGCCGCGAGTAAAATTGTCATAGGCGGCAAAACTCGAAAACTGGTCCCAGTCCTGATGCACCCCATCAACCGAACTGTTATTGGGGCGCAACAGATCGCCGCCCAGCTGCAGATTATAGGGGGGGTCGGCAAAGATCAGATCGACGCTGTTGGCGGGCAGTTTATTAAGCTCGGTGATGCAGTCGCCAATGAGGATTTTATTGAGAACATCTCTTGTGCTGACATGTTGTTCGACCGGTTTTTTGACGGATTTTTTGGCACGAAGCGTACGGATGGTTGAGGACGCAATACTCACGAAGCGGTTCTCCCTGGACAATGTCTCAAAATGATACAAAAGGCGAACGGCAATATAGCTCAGATTCCCCCCCAACGGAAGACCACAATAGCTCGAAACCCCTATGGAATGGGAGCGAAAGCCTGTTTTATGGTAAACGAACAATTAACGAACATCGAAAGATGTTGCGCTTCAATGAGCTAGAAAAAATCAAGAGTCTGGGGAGGTAAATATTATTTATTTTGGCGCGAAAATTAAGAAAAAATTAACCATTTTTGCAAGTCTTTGTTCAAACAAGCACAGTTCCTTTTGGCACGGATAAACCGCGCAACAGCTCATGGGCGCTCATCGGGCGCTTGCCAGCGCGTTGCAGCTCCAAAAGGCGTACTGATTCGTTGCCACAGGCCACCAAAAGCTCATTATCAAGCAGCAGTCCAGGTTCACCCGATTCGCTTTGCAAAGTGGAGCGCAAAACCTTGATGCGTTCAGTTTTGCCATTCACCAAAAGCTCGAACCACGCGCCGGGGAAGGGGGACAGGCCGCGAATATGGTTGTGAACCTTGCTGGCTGGTTTGTTCCAGTCGATGCGCGTTTCCGATTTTTCGATCTTGCTGGCGTAAATCACCCCCTCGATGGGCTGGGCCTTGCAAGTGAGCTGACCGGCCTGCAGTTTTTCAAGAGCGCGCGCCATCAATCCAGCTCCGCGCTCCATCAGATCATCATGCAATTCGCCCGCTGTCATATCAGCGGTAATATCAGTGCTGGCGCTCAGGCAAACGGGACCCGTATCAAGCCCCACTTCCATCTGCATGACCTCAATACCAGATTGCCGGTCGCCCGCCATAATGGCCCGCTGAATGGGCGCTGCACCCCGCCAGCGTGGCAGCTGCGAGCCATGCAGGTTCAAACAGCCATGGCTTGGTGCGGCCAGCACTTTAGGTCCCAATATAAGCCCGTATGCCACAACCACCGCGACATCAGCCTGCAACGCCTCAAAAGCCTTGCGCTCGGCCAGGTTGCGCAAGGAGACAGGCGTGCG
>JAKIUO010000051.1 GCA_021647535.1 Hyphomicrobiaceae bacterium | reverse complement strand
AACGGCAAAGATGTCTTTAAAACCACCATCCATCCATCCGTATCTGCCAACCCCTACTTTGCTTTCAATTTCAAAGTGCCGGGTTCAGGAGATATGGAATTTACATGGACGGAAGATGGCGGCAAAAAAACCACCGCCAAAAAGAGCATTAAAGTCTAGTCTGGACTGACAGGTGCTGGACATATTGTCTGGACGGATTTTCCTGATGGACAACCGCCCAATCGGCACTTTGAGAGAAACAAAAAAAACCGCCTGCAGGAAACTCGCAGGCGGTTTTTTTGTGGCCTAAATCCGGTCTTCTCGTCTGGCAGCTTGCGCCCTGTGCCATGTGTCGATAAAGATAAGCGGATTGATCACATCAAAATAAAAGCTGGATCACTCCATTAAAGACAAGAGGAAGGGAAACCTATGTCCAAAGATCGGGTCATTGCTCAAAAAAGCCCCTACAAGGTTGATTTGGAAGAGGGCAAGAAATATTATTGGTGCCGCTGTGGCCGCTCCAAAAACCAGCCATTTTGTGATGGCTCACATAAGGGAACCGGTATAGACCCCATGGCCTTCGAAGCTGAAAAAACTGGCCCTCATTTCATGTGCGGCTGCAAACACAGCAAAAACGAGCCCTTTTGCGATGGCGCACATACCAAACTGTAGGCGTACCAAAACAGTCACCAAATCAACAGACCGCAAACCCAAGGGAGCGTTTTGAGAACGCCATGGAGTATTTTCTTCAACAGCTGATCAATGGCGTCACCCTTGGTTCGATCTATGGTCTGATCGCCATTGGCTACACCATGGTCTATGGTATTATCGGCATGATCAATTTTGCCCATGGCGATATTTTCATGGTGAGTTCTTTCATATCGCTGATTGTTTTTCTGGCTCTATTGTCCCTCGGGCTGACCTTTATCCCGCTGGCTTTGTTCCTGGTGCTGGTGATTTCCATGGTGATCACAGCTGCCTATGGCTGGACTGTTGAACGCCTTGCTTATCGCCCCTTGCGCGACAGCTTCCGACTGGCCCCACTGATAACGGCGATTGGCATGTCGATTGTCCTGCAAAACTATGTGCAGATTGCCCAAGGGGCGCGCGTCAAGCCGCTGCCTCCCATTATCAAGGGCAGCTATACGCTGATGGAACATGATGGCTTTATCGTGCAGATCTCCAATATGCAGATCATTATTATCCTCACGACCCTCATATTAATGCTCGGTTTTTCCTGGCTGATTTCCAGAACCAGCCTTGGACGCTCGCAACGCGCCTGCGAACAGGACCGCACCATGGCCGCCCTGCTCGGCGTCAATGTCGATCGCACCATCTCGCTGACCTTTGTCATTGGCGCGGCTCTGGCCTCTGTCGCCGGCTTTATGTATCTGCTCTATTACGGCGTCATTGATTTTTATATTGGTTTTGTCGCGGGCATAAAAGCCTTCACGGCAGCTGTTCTGGGCGGCATTGGTTCCCTGCCCGGTGCCATGCTCGGCGGGCTCATTATTGGTCTTATTGAAACCTTCTGGTCCGCTTATTTCTCCATCGAATATAAAGATGTCGCCGCCTTTGCAACCCTTGCCATCGTATTGATTTTCATGCCGTCAGGCCTGCTTGGCAAACCTGAAGTAGAGAAAGTCTGACCGCATGACAGCTGCTTTTTCAAAAAAACAAAAAGCAGTTGTCAAAGGGGCAATCATCAGTTCTTTGATGGCCGCGACAATGGCTTTTTTGCTGTCCATATTCATGCTTGGCCTGCGCACAAAAAGCGCGGCGGGTGCTCTCGTGCTTGAACCCCGTTTCACTCTGGTCGCAGGCATTACGGTCCTGGTCTTTAGCGGACGCCTGCTGCTTCATTTGTTCTGGTGGAACAAGAAAGCCCTCTCCTCCCATAGCTTCAAACAACCGGGTTGGTTCGAGCAACTGGCCTCGTCCAAAAAAATAGGCTGGTTTGGGCAGCTGGCGCTCGCACAAAAATTGAAAGGGCTAGGCAAACATGGCGGCACCATCATGATCGCCCTGTGCTTTATCCTGCCCCTGCTCCTGTTTTTTTTCAATTTGAAACTCGGCACTGGGCTACCTTTGCGTTACTGGTTTGATATTGCCACCCTTATTCTCACCTATATTATGCTGGGCTGGGGGTTGAATATTGTCGTCGGGCTGGCCGGTCTGCTCGATCTAGGCTATGTGGCTTTTTATGCGATTGGCGCTTATTCCTATGCGCTGCTGGCTCAGCATTTTGGCCTGTCTTTCTGGCTCTGTCTGCCGCTGGCCGGTCTGCTTGCCGCCACATGGGGGGTCATTCTGGGCTTTCCGGTATTGCGCTTGCGCGGTGATTATCTGGCCATTGTGACCCTGGCCTTTGGCGAAATCATCCGCATCATATTGCTCAACTGGTACCAGTTCACTGGCGGGCCGGACGGTCTTTCAGGTGTTCCACGTCCCAGCTTTTTCGGCCTGCCCTTCAAGCGCTATGGCGACCAGACCTTTCATATATTTTTTGGCCTTGACTATTCCTCCCTGCACAGGATTTTATTCCTCTATTATATCATTCTGCTGCTCGCCCTGTTGACCAATTTCGTCACCCATAAAATGCGCCGCCTGCCGATTGGCCGTGCCTGGGAAGCTTTGCGCGAAGACGAAACGGCCTGTCGCTCCTTAGGCATCAACACCGTCAATACCAAGCTCACCGCCTTTGCCACCGGCGCTATGTTTGGCGGTTTTGCCGGCAGCTTTTTCGCCACAAGGCAAGGCTTTATTTCACCAGAAAGTTTCACCTTTATCGAAAGCGCCATCATATTGGCCATAGTTGTGCTAGGCGGCATGGGCAGTCAGATCGGTGTTGTCATCGCCTCTGTTGTGATGATCGGCGGCTTTGAGCTGTTGCGCAATATGGAAGGATTGAAATACGTCTTTGGCCAAGAGTTCGACCCCTCTCTCTATCGTATGATCCTGTTTGGGTTCGCTATGGTGGCCATCATGGTCTGGAAACCGCGCGGCCTCATATCAGCCCGCCTGCCAACCATCTTCCTGAAAACCGAAACCGCGGTTTCCCCGTCTCCTCAAAACAAGGGGGATGCCCAATGAACCAATCAGCAAACCAAGGTTTTCCCCTTCTCAAGGTCGAGCATCTGACCATGCGGTTTGGGGGCCTCACCGCCATTGATGATCTGTCCTTTAGCGCTGCTCAAACCGATATCACCGCCATCATTGGTCCAAATGGCGCAGGCAAAACCACGGTTTTTAATTGCCTGACCGGTTTTTACAAACCCAGCGAAGGCATGATTTCACTGACGCACCCGGACCGCACGCGCTTTTTGCTGGAACGCATGGATGATTTTCGTATTTGCAGCAAGGCCCGAGTGGCCCGCACCTTTCAAAATATCCGGCTGTTTGCGGGCATGACCCTGTTGGAAAACTTGCTGGTCGCCCAGCACAACCAGCTCATGAAAGCCTCTGGCTTCACGATTGGCGCCCTGCTCGGACTGGTCTCCTACCAGCCCCATGAAAAGCAGGCCATTGAACTGGCCAGGCATTGGCTCGACAAAATCGGTCTTGTGGAGCGCGCCGATGACCATGCTGCCGATCTGCCCTATGGCGACCAACGGCGTTTGGAGATTGCCCGCGCCATGTGCACCGATCCGCTCATGTTGTGCCTTGATGAACCAGCCGCCGGTCTCAATCCAAAAGAATCCGACCAGCTTAACCGGCTTTTGCTCGACATAAGACGAGAAGAACAGATCGCTATTTTGCTGATCGAACATGATATGAGTGTCGTTATGGAAATATCCGACCATGTGATTGTCATCGACTATGGCCGAAAAATATCCAGCGGCACCGCTTCTTACGTGCGCAATGATAAAAAAGTTATCGCGGCCTATCTCGGGGTTGAGAACGAAGAAGGTCAGGGGGCGGAGGTCAAACCATGAGCCAGCCAAACCCTCTCCTTGAAACCCCAGAACCGCTTCTTGAAATTAAAGGCGTCAACAGTTTTTATGGCAAAATACAAGCCTTGCGCACTGTTGACCTAAGCGTGCATCGCGGCGAAATCGTCACCCTGATCGGCGCCAACGGCGCTGGAAAATCAACGCTGATGATGACCATTTGCGGCAAACCTCCCTGCCGAGATGGCACAATCCGCTTTGATGGTCGCGATATTCACGCCCTGCCCATGCATGAGATCATGCGCCTCGGCATTGCCCAATCGCCCGAGGGGCGACGTATATTTGGCCGTATGAGCGTGTTGGAAAACCTGCAACTCGGGGCCTTTTTAACGGACCCGCACCACTTTGAAGAAGATCTGGAAAGAGTTTTGCAGCTTTTTCCAGTGCTCAAAGAACGCTCCGGCCAGCGGGGAGGCACATTATCGGGGGGCGAGCAGCAAATGCTGGCCATTGCCCGCGCTCTTATGGGGCGGCCCAAACTGCTATTGCTCGACGAGCCCTCCCTTGGACTGGCCCCGCTCATCGTCAAACAGATTTTTTCAATTCTGAAAGAGCTCAACCGCACACAAAACCTCACGGTCTTTCTGGTCGAGCAAAATGCCTGGCACGCCCTTCACCTGGCGCATCGCGCCTATGTTATGGTCAATGGACGCATCACCCTTTCTGGCAAAGGCAGCGAGCTGCTGGAAAAAGAAGAAGTGCGCGCCGCCTATCTTGAGGGCGGGCAATAAGCTTGATAAATGGAGATATTTCAGCATGTCGATCCTGATCGAGCACTCATTTTGGCTTTACTTCATTTTGACCTGCCTGCTTGCCGGAGGCGCTGCCTATATGACCGGGCGGGCACTGGCCATAGGCTGGTCGCCGCTCTGGCAACTGGTTCTCGCCATCCTCATCCTCGGGGGGGCGACAAGGTTTCTGCACTTCGCCCTGTTTGACGGCCAACTATTGTCTCTCCACTATTATCTAACGGACACTCTAACCTTGATGATTATATCCCTGTTGGCCTTCCGCATGACCCGTACCACTCAAATGGTGACCTGTTACCATTGGCTATACAAGCGCTCGACATGGCTAAGCTTTGAACGAAAGTAACCAAACAAGCGGCTTGTCATCATGCTGACATTCTAATTTCGCTATAGTCTTGGTGTTATTAAAGATATAAAATCAAAAATGCCTCACGAAGAAAAATATTTAACCCGTACAGGAGGAGCGCAATTCCATGAATAAGTCCCTTGCCACCCTGTTATCTCTTGCCCTGCTCGCAGCCTTTTCCAGCCTTGCCAAAGCTGACATATCGATTGCAACCGCAGGCCCGATGACCGGTCAATATGCCAGTTTTGGCAAACAGATGAAGAACGGCGCACAAATGGCCGTCAACGATATTAATGCAGCTGGCGGCGTGCTTGGCCAGAAAATCAAATTGCTTATTGAAGATGATGCCTGCGATCCCAAACAGGCCGTTGCCGTTGCCAACAAGGTTGCCGGTTCTGGTGTTGTCTTCATGGCCGGGCATTTTTGTTCCGGCTCCTCCATCCCCGCTTCAAAGGTCTATGAAGAAGAAGGCATCGTGCAGATTTCTCCGGCCTCAACAAATCCCAAATTTACCGATGAAGGCGGCCCCAACATCTTCCGGGTTTGCGGACGTGACGACCAGCAAGGGGCAGTTGCGGCCCACTATATTGTCGAAAATTTCAAAGACAAAAAGATCGCCATTCTGCATGACAAGACGGCCTATGGCAAAGGGCTTGCTGACAATACCAAAAGCGCCATGGCCAAATTGGGTAAAAAAGCCGATATGTATGAAGCCATTACAGCTGGTGAGAAAGACTATACGGCTTTGGTCACCAAGATGAAATTAGCAAAAATAGACTATGTCTATCTTGGTGGATATCATACTGAAGCCGGGTTGATCCTTCGTCAGATGCGTGATCAGGGCATGAAAACCATTTTGATTGGCGGTGATGCGCTGGTTACCAAAGAATTCTGGTCGATCACAGGCGATCTTGGCGAAGGCACCTTGATGACCTTTGCGCCAGACCCGCGCAAAAACCCCATAGCCGCTAAGCTCGTCGAAAAGTTCAAGAAAGCCAATATAGATCCAGAAGGTTATGTTCTTTACACATATATGGCCATTCAGGCCTGGAAGCAGGCAGCAGAAAAAGCCGGTACAGTAGACCCTGCTAAAATCACCACGATTTTCCACTCTGGCTTCAAGTTCAAAACCGTATTGGGGGATCTTGTCTTTGATAAAAAAGGCGATCCTGTCATCACGCAAAAGCGTCAATATGTTTTCTATGCCTGGAGCAAGGGTGACTATTCCGAAATAAAGAAATAAAGAATATCTACTCAAAACACTCGAAAACCCGAAGAAAGGTTGCGAAAAACCGTTGTCCGATCAAAGAGGTTTACCCGTCAGCAGCCAAATCGCTTGTAGCCGCTGGCTATCTATAAATTCAATAAAAAAAACGCGAGACCTAAAAAGTCTCGCGTTTTTTGGCGTTATTGTGTGAGCGCTATTATGTGGCTGCAGCCATATTGGCTTCGGCAAATTCCCAGTTGGCGAGGTTGTCGACAAATGTTTCGAGGAATTTAGGACGCGCGTTGCGATAGTCGATGTAATAGGCATGTTCCCAGACATCGCAGGTGATGATGGGGGTGGCGCCATGTACCAGCGGGTTTTCCGCATTCGGTGTTTTCATGATTTCCAGCTTGCCGTCTTTCATCACCAGCCAGACCCAACCAGAACCGAACTGCGTCATGCCGCCCTGCACAAAGGCTGTGCGGAACGCGTCCATGCTGCCAAAACTTTCGACAATCTTGCCTTCAAGCAAGCCGGGCATCGCGCCGCCGCCTGAGGGTTTCATGCTGTTCCAGAAAAAGGTGTGATTATAAACCTGCGCACTATTATTGAACACGCCGGGGTTTTTGCCAAAAGAAGAGGTGATGATCTCTTCAAGAGTTTTGCCTTCAAACTCACTGCCAGCGATCAGCTTGTTGCCATTGTCAACATAGGCCTGATGATGCTTGCCATGGTGATATTCGAATGTTTCGGGGGACATATGCGGCATAAGCGCATCGGTTGCATAGGGGAGTGATGGCAATGTCATTGTCATGGGGGAGATCCTTCCTCACTTATACAGATCCGGGCGATCCAGATCCGATTTTGATTAATTCCAGCCCGAACCTATCGCCCTCTTCAAGTGAAATCAACATTACTGAGGATTGATTCCCAAGTTTTTTAGTCAAGAATTGCCAGCAACTCAAAAAAGCTCCTGTTGACCCACAGGCCGCAACAACTCAGAACCGCTATTTTGGGGGTTGTTGACCAATATGCTGACCTGTTGCAGCTTGAAAAAACTGTTGTCTGCGGGCCTCAGCAAGTCAACCACCTCATCTGTTTTGCCACTCGTGCAATTCAGCCAGCTTTCAAAATGCTGCGCTTCAATGACCACTGGCATACGTTGATGAATTGCCGATAGGGTGCTATTGGCTCTGGTGGTGATGATAACGGCGCTTTCCATCTCGGAGCCATCGACGCCCATCCAGTTTTCCCACAAGCCTGCCACGGCAAAAACGGCCTCGCCTCTGGTTGAGATATAATGCGGCTGGCGCTCGCCCTTGCCACCGCTCCATTCATAAAAACCGTTCATGGGGAACAGGCAGCGGCGATATTTAAACGCACTGCGAAACGAGGGTTTTTGCGTCAGGGTTTCAGCTCGCGCATTCACCAAGGTCGTAAATGCTCCAGGATCCTTCACCCAATCCGGGAGCAGTCCCCAGCGCACAAGGGCAAATTCGCGCTGACGATGATATCCTGTGCGCACAATACCAACTGGCTGGGTCGGTGCGATATTGTAACGGGGCGGAAAATCATCAATCTCAGCCAGTCCAAAATGGGAGCCGACAAGAACCGGTTTCGAAGTCAGGGTGAAGCGAGAACACATATGGGATCAGCCTTTTTCCGGGTCGTTATTTTCCTTTTTCCGCGCCCCTCCGACCTTCATTAATCTGGCAATGATCCAGATCGGCACCACCAGTAAGGCACCGGTGAGAAAATAGGAAAAACCCTTCTGGAGCGTTTCATACCCCATATCATAGAGGCGCTCCACAAGCCGTTGCACGCTATTGACCACATCAAAGGGTTCCAGCCCGAGCGCTGCCAGGACAATCCCAACGATAATCGACAAAAGGACCAGACGAATAAAAACGCCCAGCAGACTGCCACCAATAAATCTTTCCATGAGTTTTCCTGTCTATGCCTGATTGTATTTTCGTCTATTGTAGCAAACAGATCTGCAATTAATCAAAAAAAGAGGCACCAACATGAAGTGGCGCCTGTTTTTTCTGTTTGTGTCTTTTCAAGCTGTCAAAACCTCGCCACCAAAATCTCGACTAGGCCTTGCCAATATTCCGGGGGGCATTGGCACTTTTATCAGGAATTTTTCTTTTCCATTTGCTCAAGATCAAGTCGGCCTGTTTCTTTTGCTCGTCTGACAGCTCACCGCGCAAACCATCAGCAATATCACTGGCTTCCTCGTCGCCAGCCTGCGCCGCCAGTTTATACCATTTATAGGCTTTGACCAGATCAAGCTTGCTCCCCAGTCCATTATGGAAAATGATGGCCAGATTGAACTGACTGTCCTTGACCCCATAAGCCGCCGCTTTCTTGTACCATTTTATGGCATTTACATAGTCACCCCTGCCAAGGTGGCCTCCCATATACAAAACGGCCAGATTATGCATGGCTTTGACATTGCCTTTTCGGGCTGCCGCTTCGTAGAGTTCCATTGCCCGTTTATAGTTCTTGGTAACGCCTTTGCCCCGCTCATACATGGTTGCCAGACGATACATCGCTGGTGCATATCCAGCTTTTGCCGACTTTTCAAACCATTCAATAGAGATAGCCGGGTTCTTTTTCAAGCCACGTCCATTGCCATAGCGATCGGCGACCTCATATTGAGCCTGCGCATTACCACGACTGGCCAAAGCCAGTAAAACCCCGTATTTATCACGTTTTGTGCGTAAATCACCACTTGTTTTGCCTGCTATTGCTGCCCGAGAAAAACCGACACTTTCCTTAAAAAGCGAACCCGCCTTGACTTTGCCCGCCTGCTGCAATGCTGTGCCCGTATACATAGGCGCGATGCCAGGGACCCCGGAGCTGAACACCCGATCATAGTCTGTCAAAGTATCAGACGATTGAGGCTCCTCTTCAGCCACCGCCACTTTTTGCTCTTTGGGGGCTAAATTCTGGAATTCTGTTCCCAGTTCCGAACGCTGTTGTCTACTGCGGTCCTTATTCGGTTGAACAGAAGGTTTTTCAGCCCCTTCCTGCTTTTTATGAATATCCTTTTTCACTGCTGGCACCGGGGCAGGTTTTACACCCATTGGATGTTCAACAGCATTTACTTTTGAGGTTGTGCCAAACTCTTGCGAATTTCGCGACATGCCGTAAAGAAGCAAAGCGCTTGTTCCAAACAAAATCAAAGAGGTAAAGACCAATAGTGAATTTGGCCCCTCGACTTTTTCAGTAAACAAACTGCTATTGCCTGATGCTGTCCTCGCACCTCCAGCTTCAAGCTGTTTTTGCTTGGCAGCTGCAATGAAACTGCTCTTTTGGATTGTTTCAGTTTCAGATTTTTGGGTCTCACCAGCTTTGACAAACATCCCGTCTTTTTCTTTTTTCGCACCATCGCCTGCCGCTTCTTCTTTGGCCCGCTCATTTGCATGACGTGCGGCTGCCCTTGCCGCGATCAGAAAATCGTTTCCCTTTGTCTTTGGCTTGGATACGGAGGGTTTCACTTCCACCTGTGTTTCACTATTGGCAGACGTTTTTCTATGGGCAGCCTCTTTTAGGGATGGCGGCGTTTCCAGCTTTTCTGGGGCCGCAATATATTCGGTTTTCTGGACCTCATGACTTTTCTGTGAAAGCGTTTTTTGTTGAGGCTCGACTGTTGCGCCGCCAAGATCCTGCACCTTCGTTGCCGACCCCTCACTCGCTAACAGAACAGATCTCTTGTTTTCACTTTCAAAGGGCTTGTTCTCCTCCTCTTCAGCAATATGCTTTTTATCTGTTTGATCACTGGCAAGCCCTCCCCTGCTCGCAAAAACATCTGCCTGCTGTTCGGCCATGTTTTTTTCTTCCCTGTGCAAATCATCTGTCGCATCAGCCAGCCAGGTCGGAAGGTCATCGTCTTGTGCATCCAAAATTGATTGTGGCTCTGCTGCTCTCTCAATGCCAGTCACATCGGCGTTTATGGTTTGAGCTGTCTCTTGGTGATTTAAAGCTGTCAGCTGTGCACCAAGCACGGAAGAAGCAATCCCTCCTGCTGCTGGTAAAAGCTCATCAGCAAGGGCGGGAACTGCCTCACTCCTGATCTCCACAGAACTCACCCGTTCCCCAAGATCTTTCAAGGCGTCATGCAGGGCATCAAGAGAATCAACCATGCGCGTTTCCTGCAACTCTCGCTCATTGGCAATTGTCACAAATTCACTGGCCAGCAAGTCAGAAAAGTCAACGGATTTGACCGCCTCCTCAATCGCCACTTTCGTCTCCTGGCGGACAAGACCCGCAACCTTGCTGGCAAGCGTCTCGTCATCCAGCCTATTTTTGCCGAGCAGTTCGACAATTTGCGCTTCCAGCTGTGCAACACGGCTGTCGACACCCGCCAATGCATTTGTATCAAGCGAGAACCCAGGCGATATTTCCTGCACAGGCACTTCAGCTTCTGGTGTCTGTGCCAGCTTTTGCAGGTCAACAGGTTTTGGTGTTTCAGCCTCTTTAAAACTGCTGGACAGGGCTTCCATCTGATCTTCGATATCTTTCAGGTCAGGAACTGGCTCGTCAGGTTTTTCATCTTCCAGGCCAACATTTTGCGCAATATTTCTCATGGTTTCAAAAGCTTCAACGCCATCAATATCGGCTGGGAAGTCGGTAGACAAACGTGGTGCATCAACCAGATCTTCTGCCTGCGTCACCAGTTCTTTATCACTGTCAATCAAGCCCTTGTCATTTTGTTCACGTTCGACTTGTGAGTTGTCAACAACAACTCCAATGGGTAACGCCGTTGCCTGATAAATACTGTCGGCTGCTGAACCTGATGGATCATCACCGGCAAATTGTTCAAGGTCCACCTGTTCAGCTGCACCATTATTGAGGTGATCCTTATTGGCATCTGCCTGCCATTCACTCACATGCTGCTTTTGCAACTCATCAGGCTCGGCGTTCTTTAAATTTTCCATCTCCTTCAAATTAGCCGTTTTCTTCAAGTTAGCCGTTTTCTTCAAGTTAGCCATTTTCTTCAAGTTAGCCATGGGAAAATCATCAAGCTGAAAGTCAAATGAGCGACTTTCCATGGAAAGATCATCACTATGAATTGATGCCGCAACCTGCGGAGACGTTTCGAGCGTCTCCTCTTGTTGATTTTTGGCAAAATCATCAAGGTGCTTTTTGGCAGCGGCGCTATAAGACAACCCTGTTCCACCAAGCATGGCAGCAAGCTCTGCCGCTCTTTTTTCAATGCGATCAAAATCAGCTCTGGAATGCGTTTTCTTTGCCTCTATATCGCCTGACTTCTTTTTCGTTGAAGTCGAGCTTTTGGGGGCTGGCTTCTGGGGCTCTGCAGGCTTCTGGGGCTCTGCAGCATCGCGCGGTATATAGGCTGCAGAATCTTCCACATGACCGATCAGGCTGTCGAGAATTTGCTCGACATCAAGCGCGCCGAGTTCATCATTGCGGTTCGAATCATTACTGTCGCTGGATTGAGCCACAACAATCTCCTTGCAAGCCAAAAAAGATATGGCTGCTCTACAAATTTAATATTTACGTGGAAAAAAAACAGCAAGAAACGGCAACAAATCCGCCATTCTCATAAATTTCTACGCGAAAACCATCGTCTTTCCATCGCAAATACGCGCGAAAAGCCCTGCACGATGTACATTGCGGACCCGTTTAACCGTATTTTTCATGATTGGAATGAAAAAACTGTTAATAGCAGGACAAGAAGATCAGCTCAGAGCCTGTCAGGGAGGGCACAACACTGCCAAACCGTCCCGGATTAGCTAAAAATGCATTAGAAACTTTGAAATAACGAACGAGTGTATCATATACTCAAGCAAGTATAGTCGGGGGTGCCCTCCCTTAACCTATTAAACCCGGAGACAAAAATGGCTCAACATAAACGCGCACTCTATATTCTGGCCACAGCTGTTGCCCTTGCAGCAAGCTCTGCCAGCCATGCCGAAACCGGTCGCTATACCATGACACCCACCAAAGACGGGGTCCTGAAGCTGGATACAAAAACCGGGTCAGTATCCCTTTGCCGCAGCATTGGCACTGGCTGGACTTGCCAGGGGGTTGATGAAAATGACAAGGGCTTGCGCCACCAGCTGCGCCAACTGGAAAAAGAAAATGCCCGTCTGCGCGCTCAGATCGACGAACGGCAACTGGCTCCAGGTTCGCGCGAAGGTGGCAAACTTGAAATGCCGTCAGAACAAGATGTCGACAAAGCCATGGACTTCATGGAAAAGCTGCTTGGACGCTTCAAGGGCATGGTTGAAGATCTGAAAAAAGACAAGAAAGAAAACGAGGAAGAGGGAGTTCCGCTGTAAAGCGGGTGGCATCAAGATCAATCAGCAATAGGAAATGATAGAATGCAACTGCGCCAGAACCTGCATAATATTGAGGTCTCGACCACCGGCAAAGGCTTTTTTGAGATCAATCGCCAGCTGGCGACATGGCTAGACGATATCAAGGCCGGGGACGGCCTTTTGACCCTGTTCATCGCTCACACCTCAGCCTCCCTCACCATTCAGGAAAATGCTGACCATACGGTGGCTCTTGATCTGATGGATGCCCTCGACGGGCTGGCGCCACAAAAACCGGATTATCGGCACGATAGCGAAGGCCCTGATGATATGCCCTCGCACATCAAGGGACTGCTCACCCAGACACAAGTGGCTATTCCCATTATAGAGGGGCAGATGGTGCTGGGCACCTGGCAGGGTATATTTGTCATTGAACATCGCACCAGCCCCCATAACAGAAAGCTGGCGCTACATTATTCAGGGACGTGACAGTCTGCTAAACCTGTCAAACAGTCCTAAGAACGATTTGCATTAATGACGTGATTGATGCCGACACGGAAATAGTCATAGCCGGTATAGATTGTCAGGACAGCGGCGATCCACAACATGACAATTCCCAGCTGGCTGGTATATTCGAACACCTTGTCGCCAGCGCTGCCCGCGAGCAAAAACCCGAGCGCCACCATCTGGCCGGTTGTTTTAAGCTTGGCAAGCTGTGTGACATGCACGGTGACGCGCAATTCAGCCAGAAATTCTCGCAAACCCGAAACCAGTATTTCCCGGCAAAGAATAATGACAGCCGCCCACACATGCAGACCGGAAATCGCGCCACTATAAACCAGCATCAACAAAACGACGGACACCAGCAGCTTGTCGGCAATCGGGTCAAGCATACGCCCCAGCGAGGACTGCTGATCCCAGGCCCGTGCCAGATAGCCATCAAAAAAGTCGGTAATAGCCGCCAGCGCAAAAATTGCCAGCGCCAGCCAATTGGCCTGATCGCCCTCAAGATAGAAACAGGCAGCCAAAAGTGGTACCGCTAATATGCGGATATAAGTCAATATATTGGGAACACTATACAACATATTGCTTGGAGCAGTTCTTTCCATCATTTCTCGCCAGCCTCCTCGACATCTTCACACAGATCATACCTACAAGGCAGTGATGTCAAGTCTGTACATTATCACAGAACCGTTAAGAACCTGCTTCGTCATGAAAAAAGTCATAGATGTTTTGTGCCATCTTCTTTGAGATGCCCTCGACCTGTGCCATGTCGCGCACCGCCGCATTGATCACCGCCTTGGCCGAGCCAAAATGCAGCAACAGCGCTTTCTTGCGGGTGGCACCAATTCCCGGCACTTCATCAAGCGGGTTTTTCGCCATGTTTTTCTTGCGTTTGGCCCGATGGCTGCCAATGGCGAAACGATGCGCCTCATCACGCAAGCGCTGGGTGAAATACATGACGGGATCGCGCGGATCGAGGGTGAAAGCTTGCTGGCCGGGGATGAAAAAACGCTCGCGCCCGGCATTGCGGTCAGCGCCCTTGGCCACGCCAACATAAGGGATGTCGTTGATACCAAGCTCGGCGAGAATTTCCCCGACCGCTGATACCTGACCGGCCCCGCCATCAATCAGCAACAGATCCGGCTTCATCGGAATAGCGTCGGGGTCCTCCCCTTGCCTGTCCAGTTCGCCTTTTTTCTGCAATTTCAGCAAAGCCGCAAAACGCCGCTCCATGACTTCGCGCATCATGCCAAAATCATCTCCCGGCGTGATGGTGGTCGATTTGATATTGAACTTGCGATACTGGCTCTTGATCCAGCCTTCAGCCCCATAAACCACCATCGCACCAATGGCGCTGGTGCCCTGAATATGGCTATTGTCGAAAATTTCGATGCGGCGCGGCGGCTCGTCCAGCGCAAAGGCTTCCGCCAGTCCGGCCAGCAGTTTTTTCTGCGAAGCGCTTTCTGCCATTTTGCGTCCCAGCGCCTGACGGGCATTGGCTAAAGCGTGCTCGATCAGGGTGCGTTTTTCACCCTTTAACGGGCAGTTGACGGCAATCTTGCGTCCCGACTTTTCACCCAGGGCTTTTTCAAGCAGTAAACGACCGGTGAAATCATGAGACACTAGCACGACGCTCGGACAGGGTTTATTGTCATAAAACTGGGCGATGAAGCTTTCCAGAATTTCCGCTTCTTCATGGCTCGCATCAATGCGCGGATAATAGGCGCGATTGCCCCAGTTTTGCCCCGTGCGAAAAAAGAACACCTGAATACAGGTCTGGCCGCCCTCGACAAACACCGCGAAAATATCAGCCTCTTCAAAGCCGGCGGCATTGACCCCTCCCCCGCCCTGCACATGGGTAAGCGCTGCCAGCCGATCACGAAAGGTTGCAGCCTGTTCATAAAGCTGTTGCTGCGAGGCATCCTCCATGCGCTTGGCCAGATGGGTCTGTACGGCCGTGCTCTTGCCGGATAGAAACCGCCGCGCCTCAACCACCAGCTCCCCATAATCCGCCAGCTCAATCTCGCCGGTGCAAGGAGCCGAACAACGCTTGATCTGAAACAACAGGCAGGGCCGCGTGCGATTGGCATAAACACTGTCAGTGCATGAGCGCAGCAAAAAGGCCCGTTGCAGAGAATTAAGCGCCTGATTGACCGCGCCCGCCGAAGCGAACGGCCCGTAATAATCCCCCTTGCGCTTTCTCGCTCCTCGGTGCTTCAAGAGTTGCGGCGCTTCATGATCATCAGCAATGAGGATATAGGGAAAGGCCTTGTCGTCGCGCAACAACACATTATAGCGCGGCTTCAAACGCTTGATGAGATTGGCTTCCAGCAGTAGAGCTTCAGACTCGGTTTTCGTTGTGATGATCTCCATCGAAACCGTCGCCATGATCATACGCTGGATGCGGTTGGTATGGCCGTTGAGCCGCGTATAGCTGACCACCCGTTTTGAAAGCGCCTTGGCCTTGCCCACATAAAGCACATTGTCATGTTCATCCAACATGCGATAAACGCCGGGTAATGCAGGCAAAGTCTTCAGCACCCGCGCGATGACTTCAGGTCCGCTGGTCCTCTTCTTCGACTTGGCCTTCTTGTGCGAGCTGCCAGACACCTAGATCCGCTTTCTTGATTTCAGCATGTCATAAAGAACATAAACACCGCCAGCTGCCGCCAGATGTTTCAAAGGATGCCCCGGGACCCACTCCCCTGTCCAGTCATAATAAAGGGCCGCATCTCCCAGTTCGAGCAATTTTGCCAACACATAAAAGCCAAGCGCTGCAGCGATCCATTTTTTCTGACCATATCGGTGCTTGTAAAAAAAGAGCAGCACAAAAATGACCAGCAACGGATAAAACTGCACAAAACCATAGAGCCGCAAATCATCATAAAGCGCCCAATAGATCACAGATATGATGCCCAGAATAACGGACGGGATCAACAAGAAAGCTTCAGCGCGTTCATCCAGAAAGTCATGCAACATCGCCACAAACAATCCCATAAAACCAATCGCCATCGGCAACCGGTCCCAGACCAGCGTTTGATTGTCAGGGTTCCAATGATACCAGGAAGAGCCAAAAGCCACCATCGTCACACCAGCAAAAAACACACTCCACGAAGCGCGCGCCCGGGGCGGCGTTTTACCAAAACAAAGAATGAGCCCGGCAAGCCCGACCAGAAAAAAGGGACCGTTGGTGATCACATTCCAGAACGGGTCTGTTTTTAAATCTCCGGCGAAATAATGATAGACTGGATCTTGTGGAAAAGCAGGGGTAAACGCAAAAACGCAGCCCAGCACGATCATACCAGTGCCCACCATCCCCCACAACCATAAAGGGCCAGTTCCTTCGTGCTTCGCGCTCATGCTCCTACCCTTCAACTTCCTCACGCAGCATTTCAAGGCGCAACCATTCTTCTTCCAGATCATCATGCTGGCTCTGCGCATCTGACAGGGCTTGCACGGTTTTTTCAAAACGATCAGGATCTTTGGCATAAAGCTCCGGGTCCTCCAGCCTGGACTCAAGGCCCTGCATCCTGGTGTTGACCTCTTCCATCTGCACGGGGATGTTTTCCAGTGCGAATTTATCCTTATAGGTGAGCTTGCCCTTGGCAGCGCCTTTGCTCTTGCTGCCCTTGTTTTGTTTTGCCTTCGCGGTCACGGCTATTTTCTGCTCTTTTTGCGCCTGCTTGCGTTGCTCCAGCATATCGCTATAGCCACCGGCATAGTTGAGCCATTCGCCATATTCGCCAACC
>JAKIUO010000284.1 GCA_021647535.1 Hyphomicrobiaceae bacterium | reverse complement strand
TATTGACTGTGACAGTAATATTGTGATTACCGCAGATGAGGGGGTGCGCGGCGGCAAGGCGATCCCGCTCAAGGCCAATACGGACAAGGCCGTCGCGCAATGCGCGATGGTTGAAAAGGTGTTGGTTGTCAAGCGCACAGGCGGTGATATTGGCTGGAAGGAGGGGCGTGATGTCTGGCTGCATGATGCGCTGAAAACCGTGGAAGACAACTGCCCGCCAGAAGAAATGAACGCGGAAGACCCGTTGTTTATCCTCTACACCTCTGGCTCAACAGGCAAGCCGAAAGGCGTTTTGCACACCACAGGGGGCTATCTGGTCTATGCCTCAATGACCCACCAATATGTGTTTGATTATCAGGACGGCGATATTTATTGGTGCACTGCTGATGTGGGCTGGATTACAGGCCATAGCTATATTGTTTATGGCCCGCTGGCCAATGGGGCAACAACGCTGATGTTTGAGGGCGTGCCGAATTATCCTGATGCCTCGCGCTTCTGGCAGGTGATTGACAAGCACAAGGTCAACCAGTTTTATACCGCGCCGACGGCCATTCGCGCCCTGATGGCTGTAGGGGAGGATATGGTGAAAAAGACAGACCGTTCCTCGCTTAAATTGCTGGGGTCGGTGGGTGAGCCGATCAACCCTGAAGCCTGGGAATGGTATTACCGCACGGTTGGCGAGGAAAAAAGCCCTATTGTTGATACCTGGTGGCAGACTGAGACGGGCGGGATTATGATAACGCCGCTGCCAGGGGCAACAGACCTCAAGCCAGGTTCTGCCACCCGTCCATTTTTTGGGGTGCAGCCTGGCCTGATGGATACAGATGACAACATTATTGAAGGCGAGGGACAGGGCAACCTGGTTTTGCTGGACAGTTGGCCTGGACAAATGCGCAGCCTGTACGGAGACCATAAGCGTTTTGTCGAGACCTATTTCTCCACCTATGTTGGCAAGTATTTTGCGGGTGATGGCTGTCGCCGTGACAAGGACGGTTATTACTGGATAACAGGGCGGGTGGACGATGTACTGAATGTTTCCGGTCACCGTATGGGCACGGCTGAAGTCGAATCCGCTCTGGTCTCCCATCCAAAAGTCGCTGAAGCGGCGGTGGTCGGCTATCCACACGATATCAAGGGACAGGGTATTTATGTCTATGTGACCTTGATGGTGGGCGTGGAAGGTTCTGACAAACTCAAAACCGAACTGCGCAACCATGTCCGCACTGAAATCGGCCCTATTGCCAGCCCGGACCTGATGCAGTTTGCCCCTGGACTGCCCAAAACCCGCTCCGGTAAAATCATGCGGCGCATCCTGCGTAAAATCGCTGAAGATGATTTTGACAATCTGGGCGATACATCAACCCTTGCCGACCCGGCTGTCGTTGATGATCTGATCGCCAACCGGCAGAACAGACCAAACACTGCCTGATAAAGCAGCATGATCGAGGATACATTCCCCCAACCGCCATATTTTCATAAATCGCCCTCTCAACATTGAAGTGCAACAGTCTTTTTACTGCCATTTGAAAACACCTCTCGTGGTGTTTTGTAGTTGAGGATTTTTCTGGGGCGGTTGTTGAGTTTATCTTCCACCTTTTGCACCTCGCCGGGTGTCAGTTTAGAGAAATCCGTGCCTTTTGGGAAGTATTGTCTGACCAGACCGTTCGTGTGTTCATTCAGCCCCCTTTGCCATGAATGATACGGCTTGGCAAAATAGGTGCTGGAACCAAGCATTTTATCAATCCGGGCATGGCCTGCAAATTCCTTTCCATTGTCAAATGTGATCGTTTTGATGTGCTCTGCGATTGGCCAAAGTACCCTTTCACAAGCGCTTTCAACGCTTTTAGCGCATTTGTCTGGCAAAAGGGAAAGCTTCGTGAATTTTGACATTCTGTCTACGCATGAAAAGATAGCTCCCTTATGATTTTTGCCAATAATTGTGTCTCCTTCCCAGTCGCCGATACGGGTTTTTTCTTCTACAATCTGTGGACGTTTATCAATGTCTGTACGACCTGGAATGAGACCGCGTCCCGCTGTTTTGGCGCCGCGCCGATTGTATTTTTTACCCCGGCGGCGCAGATGCGTCCAAAGCGTGCCGCCTGCTTTTTTGTCGCCCCAGATGTGCTGATAAATCCATTCGTGCGAGACCGAAAGGCCACCGCGACGCCCCAACCAGCCGCTGATCTGGTCTGGACTCCATTGTTCATGCGTCAATTTTCGCTCAATGATCCAAAGCAGAGGCGGCGTCATTTTACGCGCAACTGCTGAAGCTTTGTGGCGGCGGGTCGTGGCTTTTTCATGGGCCTGTTTGTAGCGATACCCGCTTTTGCCGCTGTTGCGATGAATTTCCCGGGTGAGCGTAGAACGATGGATATTCAGTTGACGGGCAATAGACGCATGGGAAAGACCGCTTTTCAAAAGCGCGTAAATCTGGCATCTTTGGTCGCAGGTCAGGTGGTGGTAGCCTTTGGGCATGGTTGTCCTTCCGTGAGATTTGGTTGTCCCACGAGAGGTTAGCTTCCATCTGGCCGCAAATGAAGAGGGCGTACACAATATGCATTTGCATTGTGGCGGCTTGTGAGATCGGCCTCAAGGGTGCTCCGCATCGCCTCCGGCGACAAAGCCCTTGACCCCACTCTCACAAACCGCATTATGCTCCACCATTAAATCTGTGTGATGATGTTGCACTTCGGAATTGAAACGGCGGATCATAAAGAGATTTTATACCCAAAATACCGGAAAGTCCGATATTTTGGGTATATACTCAACACACTCGAAGATTCTGTTTTTTAACGATGCTTTTATCCGTCGCTTCTAAATGTTGCTTTCGCAACATGGTCCTGCCGGACAGGCATGCTACGCGCATGGCGGCAAAGGGCCAAAGGCCCCTTGCAACCCCATAATAAAAAGGGGTTT
>JAKIUO010000050.1 GCA_021647535.1 Hyphomicrobiaceae bacterium | reverse complement strand
GACAACACGATCCAGAAAATCACGGTCATGGCTAACCAGAAGAACGGGGCCGCTATAGTCACTCAAAAGCTCCTGCAGAAGATCAAGAGTTTCAAGGTCAAGATCATTGGTCGGTTCATCGAGCACCAGCAGATTGCTCGGGCGCGCAAAGGCCCGCGCTAGCATCAAACGGCCACGCTCTCCACCAGACAAAGCGCTGATCGGTGTCCGCAACTGCTCGGGCAGGAACAGAAAATCTTTCATATAGCTGATGACATGGCGCTGTTGACCGCCGACGCTGACCTGATCGCCGCCATCACCCGTGAGGATTTCGCCCAGTGTTGCATCCGAGGCCAGGCTTTCTCGTTTTTGATCCAGCGTCACGGTTTCCAGCTTGGCACCAAGGCGCACCGAACCAGCATCTGGCTCCAGTTCACCTGTCAGGATTTTGATCAATGTGGTCTTTCCCGAGCCGTTTGGCCCGACAAGACCAATGCGATCAAGCCGATTTATTTTCATCGACAAGCCCTCAATGAGGGGACGCTCATCATAGCTTTTGGATATGTTTTTGGCTTCAATCACCAGCTTGCCGGAGCGCTCGCTTTCGGTCGCCGCGATCTTTTCACTATCAAATTTCTTGGTCTGCCCGGCCTTCATCTGTTTTTTCTTGTCACGCAGGTCGAACAGATCGCCAAGGCGTTTTTGATTGCGCTTGCGCCGTGCGGTGACGCCATAGGTCAACCAGTGCTCTTCGCGCACAATCTTGCGATCAAGCTTGTGGCGCTGCATTTCTTCCTCTTCCAGCACTTTTTCGCGCCAGTCTTCGAACTGGCCAAATCCGGCCTTCATATTTCGGGTCTGGCCACGATCAATCCACAAGGTGCGCTTGGAAAGGGTAGTCAAAAAGCGCCGGTCATGGCTGATCAGCACAATGGCCGAACTCATTGAGCGCAACTCGCCTTCCAGCCATTCAATGGTTGAAACATCCAGATGGTTGGTGGGCTCATCCAGCATCAAAATATCAGGTTCAGGCGCCAGCACCCGCGCCAGGGCCGCCCGCCGCATTTCGCCGCCGGACAGATCTTTGGGGTTTTGCGCCCCCTCAAGCCCAAGTTGTTCCAGCAAATAGTTGACGCGATAATCAGCCTCGCCCTCATGAAAGCCGCTTTGCGCATAGTCCATGACGTTTGCATAAGCGCTCATATCCGGTTCCTGCTCCAGATATTGCACTGTCACCCCCGGCTTGATAAAGCGCTCGCCATCGTCCGCTTCGACGAGATCAGCGGCGATTTTCAACAGAGTTGACTTACCAGAACCATTGCGCCCGACAAGGCACAAGCGATCTCGCTCCTCAATAAAAAGGTCAGCTCCTTCAAGGAGAGGTGTGCCGCCAAAAGACAGCTTTATATTTGCGAGTGTTAATAGTGGTGGTGCCATGTCGTTGGCTTTAGCCTGTCACCGCCCGACTTGCAAGCGCCTTGCAAGCAGCAGGCAAAACCGCGACTTGCGACAAAGACCGTTTGACAAATCGCCAATAAAACCTATTTCTATGAGCTAACCAGACATTGCCGCCCTACAGGGAATGAATTTTATGCTGCAAAAAGATACCAACCAGTCGGTTATTCAGGTCGAGGGGCTTGGCAAAACCTATCCACCAGACTTCACAGCCTTAAAAAAGATCAATCTCACCATCAAGCACGGCGAGATTTTTGCCCTGCTTGGTCCAAATGGGGCAGGCAAAACAACGCTCATCAGCATTATTTGCGGCATCACCAACCCCACATCCGGGCGCGTGCTGGTCAAGGGCAAAAATATTATCTCTGATTTTCGCGCCACCCGCGCCCTCATCGGGCTGGTGCCGCAAGAGCTCACAACAGATGCCTTTGAAACTGTCTGGGCCACGGTTTCTTTCACACGCGGCCTGTTTGGCAAAAAGCCCAACCCGGCTTTTATCGAAAAAATCCTCAAACAGCTGTCTCTCTGGGATAAAAAAGACAATAAGATCATGACCCTTTCCGGGGGCATGAAACGCCGCGTACTGATTGCCAAAGCGCTTTCCCACGAGCCGGAAATTCTGTTTCTGGATGAGCCCACAGCCGGGGTTGATGTCGAGCTGCGCAAGGATATGTGGGCGCTGGTGCGCGGATTGCAGGAAACCGGCGTCACCATTATCCTCACCACCCATTATATAGAAGAAGCCGAAGAAATGGCCGACCGCATCGGTATTATCAACAAAGGCGAACTTATTCTGGTCGAGGAAAAAGCAACCCTCATGCAAAAGCTCGGCAAAAAACAGCTCTCCCTTGAGCTGCAAAAACCGCTTAAACAGATCCCCAAGGCGCTGGCTGATTTTGATCTGGAGCTGGCCGATGATGGCCATTGCCTGATCTACACCTATGACACCACCGCCAAACAGACCGGTATCACCGCGCTGCTCAGCAAACTGGGAGACGCTGACATCAAATTCAAGGATCTCAGCACCAATAAAAGCTCGCTTGAAGACATTTTCGTCAATCTGGTGAAGGAGACGACATGAATATCGAAGCCGTAAAATCCATCTACCTGTTTGAGATGAACCGGGCGCGGCGCACGCTTTTCCAGAGCATTGTCTCCCCGGTGATCTCAACCGCGCTCTATTTCATCGTTTTTGGCTCCGCCATCGGCTCGCGCATAACGGAGGTCGATGGCATCAGCTATGGTTCGTTCATCGTGCCGGGGCTCATCATGCTGTCCGTGCTGACGCAAAGCATCGCCAATGCCTCCTTTGGCATCTATTTCCCCAAATTCACCGGCACCATCTACGAAATCCTCTCGGCCCCTGTTTCCTCTTTTGAAATCGTCCTTGGATATGTCGGCGCGGCGGCGACAAAATCACTTATTCTCGGGCTGATCATTCTTGCAACGGCGCATCTGTTCGTGCCCATGCACATCGCCCACCCCTTCTGGATGATGAGCTTTCTAGTGCTGACCTGCATCACATTTTCACTGTTCGGCTTTATCATCGGCATCTGGGCAGACGGCTTTGAAAAACTGCAAATCATCCCGCTTTTGATCATCACACCACTGGTTTTTCTGGGTGGCACCTTCTACTCGATCTCCATGCTGCCCCCCGTCTGGCAGACCGTTTCCATGTTCAACCCGGTGGTCTATCTGGTCAGCGGCTTTCGCTGGAGCTTTTTCGAAATGGCCGACGTCAATGTCGGCCTCAGCCTGTTCATGATCACCTTCTTCCTCGCCGCCTGCGTAGCCCTGATCTGGTGGATTTTCAAGACGGGATATGAGATCAAGGATTAGAAAGAAAATGACCTCGCCGGTCGGGCAGCCTATGCAGCTGGCAGCAGGGGGTGATCCCCTGCACCCCATTTGTGAAAAAATGTTAAAAAAAAGGGAGGTGATAAAATAAATAAAGGAACAACGAAAGTTGGTTATGAGAATGACAATAAGCAGGAAGTCGTGCGCAAAACTAATAAATCCGGAAACGATCACAATCAAAAAATATATGTACTCAAATGCGGTCACTGTGGACATGAGTATGGGGCGAATGGTTCCGATATTCACCTGAGAAAGTGTCCAGCATGTTCAGGCGGGCAACCAGGTCTCGAATATTGAGATTTTAAACATTCATACAAAATGGGTTCCAAGGGATCATCCCTTGGTGCCCGCTGCACAAGCGGCCCGACCGGCGAGGTCATTTTTTCTTATTCCCCGCCGCGATAGCCACTGGCCACCACATACATTTCGGCGCTGTCGGCGCGGCTGGCTTTGGGTTTGACGTGTTTGACCTTGGTGAAATCGCGTTTCATATCGGCCAGCAAGGTATGCTCAGTACCTCCCGCCAGCACTTTGGCGACGAACACCCCATTGGGCGCGAGTATTTCGCGGGCAAAATCAAGAGCCAGTTCGCACAATGCCATAATGCGCAGATGGTCCGTCTGTCTGTGGCCCGTGGCGGGCTCTGCCATATCGGACAGAACCACATCAACCGGGCGCTCGCCAATCAGCGCACGAATTTGCTCCGGGGCCTTGTCGTCGTGAAAATCGCATTGCAGGAAATGCGCCCCTGCCACAACCTCCATCTCATTAATATCAATCGCCACCAGATGCCCGCCGCCATACTCTGTGCGAATACGCTTGCTGGCCACCTGCGACCAGCCGCCAGGGGCCGCTCCAAGGTCAACGACCACGCGTCCTGGCTTCAAAAAATGCAGTTTGTCATCCATTTCCACCAGCTTGTAGGCGGCACGCGAGCGATAGCCCTCGCGCTTTGCCGCCGCCACATAGGGATCATTGAGCTGGCGTTGCAGCCATCTGGTCGAAGAGGGTTTGCGCCCGCGCGCCGATTTAACACGAACCGAAAGATCGCGCGCCCCTTTGGCCCCGCCCATGCCGGTTTTAGAACCTTTTACCATCATTCCCTCCGTTCAACGAACCGTTGTTCTGATGCCTGTTCTGGCGCGGTCTTGCCGTTACAATACTGTCCTCTGCCATCAAGGTCGCCAGAATGCCCTCGCGCAAACCACGATCCGCAACGCGCAGACGATCACAAGGCCATGTACGCATTATAGCCTCCAGAATAGCGCAACCGCCCAGCACCAGATCCGCACGCTCCGAGCCGATACAAGGCTGGGCGGCGCGTTTCTCATAGCTCATTTTAACCAGCACCCGTGAAACATCGCGCACATCTACCGAGCTCAGCCAGCAGCCATCCACCTTGCGCCGATCATAAAAAGGCAGTCCCAGATATATGCCAGCCAGCGTTGTCACCGTTCCAGAAGTGCCCAGCAGATAGGCCCGGCCATGGGCCAGCTGTTCCACAATTTTGTTCTTTTCTTCAAAGCTCTTGAGCATATCCATCACATAGGTGACCATTTGCTCAAAGATTTCCGGCGTGACATCATGCCCGCCAAATTTTTCGGCAATGGTCACAACCCCGATGGGCAAAGAGGTCCAGCAGGAAATCGCCGATTGCGCCGCCAGACGGTCCTTCAGAGTGCTGCGAGCGGCTTTCTTTTGACCGCGCAAGTCCAGCCAGATCAATTCCGACGAGCCGCCACCAATATCAAAAACAAGCGCACCCGAACTATCAGCCTCCAGCAAAGAGGCGCAACCGGAAACGGCCAGCCGGGCTTCGGTTTCCTGATTGATGATTTCCAGATCAAGACCGGTCTGACAACGCACACGATCAATGAATTCTTCGGCATTTTCAGCAACCCGGCAAGCCTGCGTGGCGATCAGCCGTGAGCGCCTGACAGAACGTCTTTGCATCTTTTTGGAGCAGACCTGCAAAGCCTCAATGGTCCGTTGCATGGCGGCTTCGGATAAACGCCCGGTGGTGCTGACCCCTTCGCCAAGCCGAATGATGCGCGAAAACGCATCGACAACCATAAAACCGCGCCTTGAGGGACGCGCCACCAGCAAACGGCAATTATTGGTCCCCAGATCAAGGGCCGCATAAACCGGATGTCTATTTTTTCGAGCCGACGGCTTGATCTCGCTGCAACCACGCCCCAAAGGCCCTCGATTGCTGTTTTGTCCGCGAAAACGTCGGTGTTTGGATTTCCCGCCGGTATCTGCCGGAACCGGATCACTCCCCCTCACCCTCTCTGGCTTTGAACCAGATTGCGGTTGCGAGAAGGGCTCCCTGCTCCCTTTAACCGGCCGCCTTTTATCGCTAGGCCCTGTCACACTATATTCTCCAGCGCCTGGATTTTGGCATACACAGGGCTCTTTCCCTCTGCAACCCTGTCCGTCAGGCGTCTTGCCGGATTCGTACTTGCTGTCACTCTAACATTTTGAGCGCAGCGGTAAAGGGCAATCTTGTTTTGCGGCAAGCAACCCTCTATGACAGGTCAGAACACTCACTTTAAAGATCAAGGATCCCTTCTGCTATGGCGCGTCCCTTCACAAAGAATAAAAAGCCAAACAGGGCAGATCGCACTGACAAAGCAAAATTTGGCAAAGCTAAACCTGGCAAAGCTAAATCCAGCCCCTCTCGCAGCCATGACTGGTTATATGGGCGTCACGCCGTCTTGGCCGCCCTTGCCAATCCAGAGCGGCAAGTCCTGGAAATCATGGCCACCAACAATGCGACCAAAGATTTTGGAGACTTGATCGAAAAGTCAAATCTGCCCCTCACCACATCGACAACAGGCGAGATCAGTGCGCAATTGCCGCCCGGTGCCGTGCATCAGGGCATTGCCATTAAAATCCTGCCCCTCAAGGATGTCGGCCTTGCTGACCTTGCACTTGACCGCCCTGTGCTGGTGCTGGATCAGGTCACCGATCCACATAATGTCGGTGCCATGATGCGATCTGCCGCCGTATTCAATGCTTCGACAATCATCATGACAAGACGCAACAGCCCACCTTTGAGCGGTGTTTTGGCGAAATCTGCCTGTGGGGCGCTTGAACATGTGGATGTTGTCTTTGTCGGCAATCTGTCTCAGGCTCTCAAGGAGCTTGGCAAAATCGGCTTCTGGCGTATTGGGCTGGATGGACAGGCCGAAAATGCGCTGGAGACCAGTATCGGCGAAACCCGCAGCAACCAGCCCATTGCTCTGGTGCTGGGGGCTGAGGATAAAGGCATGAGACGGTTGACAACCGAGCAGTGTGATGAACTCTGTCACATCACGACAACAGGAACGCTGGCCTCGCTCAATGTCTCAAATGCAGCCGCCATCGCCCTGCATGTCATTGCCAAGCCGCGCCCATGATTATTGCACGGCGCTGGTGGTCTGTGGGCCGGCTGATTGCACAAGGCGCTGTCGGAAAGCCTTGATGAACGCCTCAAGCGTATCAATATCGGCAATATCGCGCGCCATGCGCCCGACGGCCCGGGCATTGCTTTTCATCGGGTCGGTGATCATCGCAAAGGCCGCTGCGTCCGTACCACTGGCCATTTGCGCCCCATATTTTTCACGCAAGCGTTCCAGACCGAGCTGATCGCCGCCCAGTGTATAGGAGATGGCAGCGCGTAACACCTGCACACGATCCTTGCCAACCAGTTCTTTGCTTTCGCGCCATTTTGCAGCCAGAAGTTTTTCATATTGCTCCCCTGCAAGGGTCCATTTTTGCGCTTTCCACAGGGCCAATGATTTGATTTCCCTTGCCTGCACACTATCATCCAGGTTCAATAGTTCCAACGCCTGCCCGGAGCGCCCCAGTTCGGCATAAGCCCGCGCCTCCAGCAACCGGCGCGCTTCTTTTACCTGGGCCGGCAGGCTGGGCTGCCTTGTTTTAAAAATGGTTTTCAAAGCCTTTTTCGGTTGGTGCTGCAGCAAATGAACAAGGGCAAGACGAATGGCAACCTGAGCGCGACCCGCCCCCTTCAAACGACGCGTCACCTGATGCTCCAGCAATGCTGCCGCTTTGTCGAGCAGATCAACATCAATCAAACGATCTGCCAGACGGCGGATCATCTCATCGCCAAGGCGTCCAGGTGGTGTCAGATATTTATGATCATAAAACAGCGCAAGCGCCTTGATCGGCGGCAGATCATCGACCTTGCCCCGCAAAAACAGATCCTGAAACTGCTCTTTCATACGATCCTGCAAGGCCAGAGCCATCGGCGCATCTGGATAGGCCTTGACCGCCGTTTCCATCAAGGAAAAGGCCTCCCCATAGCGCCCTTGCTCCAGATGGAGGTCCGCCAACCGGTGCAAAACCTGCAATTCCACATCATCGCCGCGCCAGACAATCGACAATCTTTGCAAAATACCAATACCGATGGCTGATTTGATATCCCCCATACGCAAGCGCAAATCGGTCAGGTGAAAAACAGCTCTGGCCGTCACCGGCGGAATATTGGCTCTGGTCGCATCCGCATAAAGCTGCATGGCCTGACGAGGCCGGTTTTGCAATTCCAGCAGGCGCCCCTCCAAAAATCTGGCCATGGCGGTTTGTATGGGCATGATTTCATAAGCAGGCACCGCATCAAGCTCCGCCCCGGCAAAAACAGGGTCCTGGCGTTCAATCGCCGCATCAGCGCCCGCCAAACGGAAAACAGCCTGCTGGCGGGGCAAATAAGCCTTGATCGCCGCTTCACCGCGTTTGAATTCCGCCAGAGCCCGCTCAAATTTTTTCTGTCTGTAGGCTGCCAGGGCTCTCCACAAGGAGGCATGTGCATTATCAAGCAGATCACTGCTGCCAAGGTCTTTTCCGGCCTGCTTATATCGACCAAGCATCACATTCGCCATGCCGCGCATCAGTCGAAAAACCGGGTTTTTTTCAAGTTCAACATGTTCACTGGCGGCAACTTCAAGCATTCCAAGCCCTTCGGGAGCCAAACCGCGAGACAGCCAGTGACGCGCCAGCTCCAATCGGAAATCACGTCGCGCCCGTCCACTTCGCGCCGTAACTTCGCGCTCAAGTTTCAATGTACGCAGGATGAATTTTTTTATGTCGCCATTATGCTTGTCGCGAAACAACAGCTTTCTGGCTGCCAGACGATTTTTGTTAAGCGGATTTTTTTGACCAGCCGTTTTGGCCTGCCTCTTGCCAGGTGAACCAAGGCCACTGCTGACACCAATCACAATGCCTTTGGGCTTTTTCGAAACACGCAATCTGTCTGACAAAGGCCGCACGACGACACCATGGATCGTTTTGAACAGTTGAAACTCCACATGATCATATATTTTTTTGATATTTCTGGCGGGGCCGGGGCTGGTGATCACCAGCAGGTCATCTCCACTATGAATATCTTTGATCTGATGCAGTCGCCCCTTCTGGCCAGCAAAAATCATGATCTCTTCTTGCCCCGTATCCCCCCTTTGCTTTTGCAAGCGGATTTTCCCGGCGCTTCCCGTGACCAGATCCCCAATACTGATATTCCAGTTGGCATTATGCTGGGAGACCGAAGAAAGCCAGGGGCCAGAAAGCCGAAATTGGAAGAGCTGGCTATTGTCCATATTTTCATGTGAGATATCGTTGACAATACCACCAAGCGCCGCTTTCAGGCCTGCTGGATCAATCTTTTTAGGGCTATCAATCAAGATCCACAGATTTTCATTGCGCTGAAATATAGCAACCGGAACCTGGCTCTTTTTGAACGGAAAGCGCAGTTGCACGCTGTTCTCACTGCGCACAACCTCAATCTTGTTGCCCAAAGCCTTTGTATTTGTATAATTCGATGTGGTTTCAGGTTCTTTTGGCGGCAATAAAGCAGAGCGTGCCAATGGTTTTTGGGCTGGCGGTTTTTGGACCGGTGTTTTTTCAACGGCTGGCAGCTTTTTCACAGCTGCGCTTTTACTGGTCTCACCAGACAGTACGACCTCTCCCGCAAAAGCAGGTTTTTGAGCTAAAGCCTGTGCAGGCAGCTTATTCTGTTGGGGCTGAAGGCTCGATTGTGAAGAAGCCTCTTTTTGTTTTACCAGAGCTGCAGCCCGCGCCAGTTTCTGGCGTTTTTTGCGCTTTGATCGCACAGGCAAAGGCGGATAGCGTGCCGGTTGCCTGATGGTTGGGGGCTCTGTGTTCTCTTCCTTTGCGGGCGGCTCGCTATCAGGCAACACGATCTCTTCTCCACGCCCGCCCTCAGGCGCTGGTGCTTTTCCCCTGGTTGCCGCATGGATTTTTTTCTCAATCGCCGAAACCCTATTCGGGTTGGAGCCAACCAGATCAATAATGTAATTTTTGCCCTCGCGAAAAGCTCTGATTTTTGTTCCCTTTTTCACTTCCATAGTGATCTGCAGGGATTTTTTTCCAAGCTTGTGATAGATGCGCTTTAGATTTGCGGGCCGGTGCAGCCGCAGCGGGGCAAGATCAGGAACGGCGCGCCCGGCGAACAGGATGACGATCTCGCTTTCCTTGCGCGTAAACTGCGCCTTGACGAAACGGTTCCAATTGAATGAGATCCGGTTGAAGCTGGGCTGTATGGCATGGTGAACGCTGACCAGTAGCGGATCTGTCGCCATGGCAAGCTGGCGCGCCCGTTCAGCGGCGGCAAGGCGGGCCTGCGCCGCTTCTTTTGCCAGCTTTTTGACTATATCTTGCGGCACTCCCGGCAACGGTCCGCGCCAGTTTTTGGGCAGAATATCGACAATCATATAGCTTCCGGCAGGAATCACATTGACCTTGAAGGCCTGCGTCATGGCAAAGCGCACCCCGGTCCCATCTGGATCGACGCGGGCAATGGTTACAATATTCGGCAACTTGCCGGGAACGGCTCTTAGATCGATCGCCACCGGTTTTTTGAATTTGAGTACAAATATGGTCGAGAGCGATTGCGAGGAGGCTTGCAGCGGACGCTCAAAACTGAAAACCAGCCGAGCAAAACCGTTTTCCTGCCGAATATCGACAGTGCCCTTATTGTCATTTGCCGCCAGATTGTCATTTGCAGCCAGGGCAAACGAAACCATGCCTTGCAGCACCCACGCCAAGGTCAGCACAAAGAGTGCGCTCATCCGGGCATGTCTTGCACAGAAGTTCATCTGGTCCACCACCCCGCCGAGGGCATTTTTGCGCTTGTCACCACTGGTCTGGCTCAACCTGGTCACCGCGCCTATATTTTCGAATCATACGCGAGTGTAGCCCGCTGCCTGTTGGAGGCAAGTTAACGGGCTGTTGATAAAACTTTTTTCCTGCAAATGTGCAATAGAGCACCACTTTGGCGGGGCGGGCAACCCTATTTTCCATTGATCTTTGGCAGCTCATCAAGGTTTTCACTGGTGAATTTGCTGCGAGAATTACCAGCCATCGCCATGGTCACTTCGCGGGCCTTTACCGGAGACATGGCAGCCAGAATTGCCGACATCGCCTGGGGTTTCATGTTTGTCAAAATACCAAGCAGGACTTTTTGATCAAGCTCGTTGAAAATAATGGCCGCACCGGCTGGTTTCATCGCGGCATACATTTTAACAAGTCGGCCATACTGATTTTTTTTCTGTTCTCTTTGACGCTTGGCAAAACGCTGGATTTTGGCTTCCAGAGATTTTAATATTTTAATACGATCATCAATACCCTTTTGCGCGGCCTTGATAAGATTGAGCTGTAACGTCATGTCATTCTCTCGTCTATCGAGCTGCACACGGCGTTTGGAGAGGCTGGCCAGTAATATCACTTCAGATTTTGTGCGATATTCGTCGCCCCGCAAATTGGTTATATCCTTGGGGGCCGCTGGCTTTTGAGCACCAATGCGCTTGGCCGCAAGGCTTTTATCGGCGTTATTACCAGATTTTTTCTGGCTGGCCTTTGCGTCCTTTTTTTGCCCTTCCTTGGGGGTTTCCTTCGCGATACTGGCGCTCGTACCGGTGGGGACAAAGCCCTCACCAAACATCATTCCAGCCAGTTTCAGTCCCAGCAAAGAAAAAGCCGCTAAAGCCACGAGTGGTAAAAATCTGATGGTTTTCATCGCATTGCCCCCCTGACGCCCACAAGCAGATCACTTGATGCCGAAATAGCTGGCGCGCCGCCCTCTCCTTCAAGATCATCGAAGCCCAGCATGGACTGGCGCAAGGCATCAACCGAAACCAGTGGTTCTGTTTCTTGAAACAACCCCGGGGCGGAACGAGCCCCGTTCATGGCACTATTTGCACTGCCCGTTAAAACAATAAGCTTTTTCATTGTTTGCTCAGCACTTTCCATTTCAAGCTTCAATTGACGGCTCATAGAGCTTCCCTTGTCAATCTGACCGGCCAGCTCAGCGCCACTATCCTCCACGGTATCGCGCAGTCCGCGAATGGCCTTGTCGGCATTGGCAGTGGCCAGCGAAAGCTCCTTAATGAAGCTATACATGCCCTTTTGTTCATGACGCAGCCTTTCAAGCTTTCGATTGACACTGATACAATAGAAAATTGTTGCGACAAGAAGAACGGAGACCAGTCCTTCGATTATCATTCCAAGAGAACCGTCTATCATGATATCACCCTGAACCTTTTTTTATTGCTTCTATAAATCTCGTAAAAAACGTCAATGCAACAGTCAGCCTGCTGCGCTTCGTCCACTTGCTAGTTCGCAGCTGGTTCAGGCACTGGTGCTGCTGCTGCTGCTGAACCACTCTGCTCTTTGCTAATCTTCTGGGCCAGTCGAACGGCGACCCGACCATCTTTGCTGCCCATGGTGGCTCTTGTCAGCTCTATATTTCCACTTTGCAGACTGATGGCTTCTTGCGGTTTTTGATCCAGCATGAGCGTATCGCCAACTTTCAGATCCATCAATTTACTCAAGGACAATTTCAGTTCCGACAAAACAGCTTCAACCGGCAAATGAGTATTCCATATTTCATGGGCCAGATGATCTTCCCAGATCGCATCATTGCCAAATTTCTCCCCCATAAAGCCCTGCAACAGCAAGCTTCTGATGGGCTCAAGAGTGGAAAGTGGCAGCACGACTTCGATGCGCCCGCCCCGGTCTTCCATATCGATGCGCAGATCAACCCGGATGGCTGCGTTGGACTCTCTTGCAATGGTGGCAAAGCGTGGATTGGTTTCCAGTCGGTCAAGTTTAAAGTGTACGGGTGACAAAGGCTTGAAGGCGTTTTCCGCATCTTCCAGAATGACCTCGATCATGCGCATGACCAGATTGCTTTCAATGGTTGTATAGGGACGCCCCTCAATACGAATGGCATCGGAGCCACGCCCACCGAGCAAAACATCAACAATTGAATAGATCAGATTGGATTCAACTGTGATCATGCCATAATTATCCCATTCCCTGGCATGGAAGACCGCCAGCATGGCTGGCAACGGGATGGAATTCATATATTCGCCAAAGCGGATCGTGCTGATTGAATCAAGCGTCACCTCAACATTGTCGAAGGTAAAGTTGCGCAAGCTCGTCGTCATCAAGCGCACCAGACGGTCAAAAATGATTTCGAGCATTGGCAAGCGTTCATAAGAAACACTGCCAGAATTGACGATCGCCTTGATGCCACTAATATCGCCACTATCGCCATCTGCTTGCTGGAAGCCCAACAGGCTGTCGATCTCGCCTTGTGACAAAAGCCGTGCGGCACGCTCGTTGGCCGCTTCATCCATACCGCCATCAACCAGCGCGGCCCATTGCGCTGCAACCTCGCCGCCGCCCTCTCCATCGCCTTCTTCATCGTCTAGCCCAAGACCAACCCCCCAGGCCGCAGCCAGATCATCCTGATCGTCTCCGTCTCCCCCGTCAGAAGCCCCGCCAGCTGCCATACCTGTCTGATCATCTTCCAGGCCCATTTCAGCGCCCCATGCATCTGCCAGGTCATCCTGATTTTCTCCCCCAGCAGTCATGGCTCAATCTCCTCATATGACCAGTTTCAACTTTCAAAAACGAACGCATCGGCACCGCACCAGACAAGTTACTGAATGATGATTTCCTTGAACAGGACCCGCTTGATTTTGGCGGGGTGTATGGTGATGTTGATGCGCCGCATGAGCTCGTGCTTCAAACGATAGACCCCCGCCGAACCTTCCAGATCCGAGCGCCGCATCTCGCGCAGATAGATCTGAAACATATCTTGGATGCGCGGCATTTTGGGTTTCAGCGCCTCAATATGCTCCTGGCTTTCGGCTTCGATGGCAATTTTCAGCTTGAGATATTGCGCCCGCCCCCGACCAGAGGCCAGATTGACGACCATTTCTGGAATGTCAAAATAAACAGACGGCGTTTCCACCAGTTCAGCCGCTTCCCCTTGTGGCGCAGCACTGTCAAACATCCCCATGAAAAAAGCGCCACCTGCCCCACCGCCAACCAACACAAGCACAACAGCAATGATCAGCATCATCGGTTTCTTTTTTGGTTCGCCCCCAGCGTCTTCACCACCTGCTTCAAGGTCTGTTTTTTCTTCGGCCATCGCGCCAGCTCTCCTGCAACCTTGATTATATCTTGAATGGAAAAGACACTCTGGCCTCTTCTCACCCGGTCATTTTTGCCGCCCAAACCCTTAACGAATGGTTACCAAAACCTCAAAGCGGGCAGTTTTTGCCGGGAAATATTTGCCTCTTGGCCAAAATTGCACGGCACAAGCTGCCGATCACTCCGTAAATACGCACTCTTTTGTTGGCACATCTTATGCAAGAGCTTACGCACCAGTCAGTTCCGTGAGTTATGGTTAATACAAAGAACAAATGACTTTCTTCGACTGTAGAAATACATTTTTGTTTCTTTGCCCGGTCCAACTTAACGCCAATGGTGCCGCTTTTATGGAAAACACGATTCTCGTAACCCTGTCGCGTCAAATTACTTTGCAACGCAAAATGGAAGTGATCGCCAATAATATGGCAAACATGAATACTGCCGGTTTTAAAAGCGACGAACTGAAATTCGAAGAATATCTGACACCGGTTGCCAGCGTTGAAGGTTTCAAATCCACAGACAAACAGGTGAAATTTGTCATAGACCCGCGTATGGTGCGCAACCTTTCTGAGGGGGCTCAGCGCCAGACCGGTCGCGAACTGGATGTGGCGCTGGGCGGTGACGGCTGGATGGTCGTCAAGACCCCTCAGGGAGATCGCTTTACCCGTAACGGTCAGCTCAAGCTTTCTGGTGAAGGCACACTGGTAACCTCAGAAGGCTACCCCGTTCAGGGCGCAGGCGGCGATATTACATTTGAAGCCAGCGAAACAGCTATTGTCATTGGCAAGGATGGCACCATCTCGACAAGTCAAGGCACCAAAGACCAGTTGCGCATTGTCGAGTTTGAAAATCCGCAATTGATGAAAAAGCAGGGCAACAGCCTTTATACCAGTGATGAGGCTCCTGGCGAAAACCAGAACACAACGGTTACACAAGGCGCTTACGAAACCTCCAATGTGCAATCCATGAAACAAATGACCGAGATGATCGAAACCGTGCGCGCCTATACTTCCGTGTCGCGCATGTTGGAAGTCAGCGATGAAGTCAGAGGCAAGGCTATCGAACAATTAGGCAACCCACCACGCTAGGGCTCCGCCTTCTCTCGCACACCATAATATAACACACTGCATCAGACAGGAATGATTGTCCCATGAGATCACTACAGACCGCCGCCACCGGTATGCACGCCCAGGAACGCAATGTGGAGGTTATCTCCCACAATATCGCCAATATGCGCACCACGGGCTATAAACAGATCCGTGCCGAATTTCAGGACCTGCTCTATCAGGATTTGCGCCGCGTCGGTTCCAGCACCTCAGCCGATGGCACCAAAGTGCCGACCGGTCTGCAAATCGGCTATGGTGTCAAAACGGCTGCGACCTCGCGCATCATGAGCCAGGGCAGTATGCAGTCTACCAGCAAAGATTATGATGTGGCCATTCAGGGCGAGGGCTTTTTGCGCATCACCATGCCTGATGGGCAGACCGGTTATACCCGCGATGGCTCGCTTGAGCTGGACGCCAACGGCAATCTGGTGACGCTCGATGGTTATCTTGTTGATCCCAACATCACCGTCCCCAGCAATGCCAAAGCCTTCTCCATCAGCAAGGAAGGCGTTGTCGAAGTGACGCTTGACGGACAGGTCGATGCCCAACAACTTGGCCAGTTGCAGCTGGCGCGTTTTGTCAACAAAGCAGGTCTTGCAACCATTGGCGATAATCTCTATCTGCAGACCCCGGCAAGCGGCGAAGCTGTTGTTGGCAATCCCGGAGATGACGGCTTTGGCTCCACCTTGCAGCGTTATCTGGAAAGTTCCAACGTCAATGCCGTGTCTGAGCTGTCAGATCTCATTGCCGCCCAGCGCGCCTATGAAATGAACGCCAAAGTCATTAGCTCCTCCGACGAGATGATGCAGACCACCTCCAATATCCTTCGATAGCTAGTAAATGAGAGGCTTAGCCCATGAGAAGTCCCCCTGCAATCCAAACGCCTGACTTGGGACTGAGCCCTGACCTCGGACTGAACCATGACCTCAGACTGAACAATGTGCACCACGCCCTGTTCTGGACCCTTGTGCTGATGACAATGCTTATGCCCCAACGGCTCCAGGCCGCGCCAAAAGCTCCCCAGCTCAAAGCGCACGTCACCGTGCAAGGCCCACTTGTCACATTGGCCGACCTTTTTGAAAATACCGGCATCAAAGGCAGCAAGGCGGTTTTTCGAGCGCCGGACCCAGGAACAACAGGCAAAGTCTCTGTCAATCGCATTCTCTCTGCCGCCCGCAAACAAGGGCTGCAGCCTTCGACAAGTGCGCTTTTTCACATGGTGACCATCAAACGCACCAGCCGGGTCATTGAAAAAGACGAGTTGATCGAGCTTATTCGCGAAGCTGTTGAAGAACACACAGCTGGTCGTAAAAGAGAGGGGGAACTGATCATTAAGCTGACAAGTGACAATACCCCCCTGCACATTCCCTCACAAATCAAAGAGCCGGTTCGCCTTGATCGTTTCAACTGGTCCCGTCAAAGTGGCCGGTTTGCCGCCCGCTTTGCGATTGGCGACCATCAACCCGTCCGCATTTCCGGCATTGCCAGCCAGATGGTGCAGATCATTGTTGCCAAAACCGAAATTGCCAGGGGCAAACTCATTTCACGTGCCGATCTCGAACAGATATATGTGCAACAATCAAGACGTAGCAGGAAAGGCACGACCGCGCTTGAAGAATTGATCGGCCTGTCCGCCAAACGACGCCTGACAGCTCACCATCCGGTTCGTTTGATCGACCTTGAAGCGCCAAAGCTGATCATCAAAAACCAGTTGGTAACCATTTTGCTTGAAGCTCCAGGTCTTATACTACGGACACAGGGCAAAGCGCTCTCTGATGCGACTTTTGGCGAAACCGTAAAAGTGCTCAACACCCAGACGAAACGGATCATTCACGCCACCGCCAAGGCCTCTGGACTGGTCTTCGTAAAATTGTCCCAGCCCACCGGTTCAGGCAGTTAAAGATGTGAAACGATGAATACTGACCTGCAGCAGGATTGTGGAAGTGTCGATCTGAAATTGAATTTGAACGGGCGC
>JAKIUO010000049.1 GCA_021647535.1 Hyphomicrobiaceae bacterium | reverse complement strand
GCCCCGTATATATCTTATCATTGCATTGCCTCAAAAGCCGCTGTGCGGCTTGTCTTCGCCAGCCAATTCTTCTCTCTGCGAGGCTTGGCATCTTTGCAGATGGCATTGGGGACTTGTCCCCAAACCCAGGGCTGTTCAATGCTGATTATTTGTAGCGGTATTGAAGCAGTCTTTTGAAATTCAGGCCATTGTTCCACAAGGCGTCGGCTATGTTTTGTTCGCCGTTGGCGCGCAGGATATTAAGCGCGAAGCTTCGGGCTCTTGCGAATATGCCGGGATTTATGCGGATGCGGCTGGCGTCCTCCAACATTGAAACATCACGGACATAATGGTTGCGGTTTTCGATCCCCCAATGGCCTCGAACGGCGCTGGCCGCCTTTTTGGCGCTGATTGATGCCGAGCAGGCATAAAATGATATCTCCTCGCTGCGTTTCCACGTGCCGCTTTTTGCGCTACGTTTCAACGTTATTCTGGTGATGCGGACGATACTTGCAATCAGCTCGTTCCATTCCTTGTCGCGAAATGTTTCAGGCGCATCGAAAATCTCGACGGTCCTGGTTTCATGGCGCGATCTCTTGCCTTTGTCGACGCTCTCGAACGCTTCTTTTGGCTCTTTCGCCACAACTGTTTTTTCAATATCTTTCAACAGGTTCTTCTGATTGTCCTTGACCTGAACAAGAAGGTGGCATTTTTCACCGCGCGCCGCCTCAAAAGTTTTTTTGGCAGTGCATGGCATCCATCGTAAACAGGCAGTTTTCCAACCCCAGCTCTTTTATAATCTGTGGCGCGGCGGGGATTTCATTGCTCTTTTCCTCAATCTGTAAATGCCCTAGCACAAGCGCCTCATCGGCGGCAAAAATACTCAGAAGATGAGCCGCCTTGCGGTCGTTGAAATCATCAAAACTGGCCCGCAAAACCTTGCCGTCAATTGCCAGAAGACGCATGTTTTCGACATCGTCGCCATCGCCATTTCGATCACTGAGCATCGCGCCGTGGAGACGAAAAACACGCTCAACCTCATCGGCGTCGCAGCCTTGCAAAATGCTGCGGATCGTGCTGTAGGCAGGGGCTTTGGCCCAACCAAAATCAAAGGCCTCATTCAGCTCATCCAGCCTTTGCCTGATGAAGCCGTGGACCTTGCGGTAAGACGTGGCACCGGACAAAACGGCCAAAATGGTCGCCAACATGACCGGTCCAAGCTGCCATTTCTTGCCCTGCGCCCGACGCCGATCCTTGATTTGCGATAAAAGTTCCAGAAATTTCAATATCATGAGTGCATCCTCCTATATCAAATGCACTCCTATAGATTCAGACTTTTTGCCCCTTGTGAATCCCCAAAATGGAAATCAAGTATTCAGCGTTGAACAACCCTGCCCTGGAGACGAGGACAATCTGTCAGGCTGTCTTCTTGTCAAATCTGCTGTATGCGCTTTTTAAATGGTCTTCGATAAAATAATATTTTCTTGCTTTCTTTGAGAAGGCCAGACTTTCTTTGAGAAGGTCAGACTTTCTTTGAGAAGGTCAGAAAAACATAAGAACCTGTAATTATTCATTTTTTAACTACATATCGATATATTTAGCGTAGCCAGGGGTGAGTTCACCGTTAAGGCAAAAAACATAGATGCAAAAGCAAGGTGTTTAGTATATTGACAATTTTCTGAAAATCATGTTCAATTTGATGATTAGAGTTAGTTATTTTTGAAGGCAAAGATGTGGTAATCCATAAGCTAATATCAATGTTTTTGCTGGCCAGCTTCTTTGCAAGCATGTTCCATCCGCTTGCTCACGCTCGCAATATTGAACAAGCGAAATTGTATAGCTCAACCACTTCCTTTGATCTCGCTTCGAAAACCAATTTTCCAAAAAAACGTCCCTTTCTTACAAATCATGGAGATCATGATGCTCATTTTGTTGATGCGCATTGCGAGACCTGTCATGTGTTCGCGCACTATATTTTGCCCATAAACATGGACGACCATCAATTATCCTTGCGCATAATTGAGCAGACCAAACCTTATTTGACGTTGCGGACCTCTCGTCCCAACGCTCTTGATCGTCCTCCCCGCGCGATCTCTTAAGCTCGCAAGTACGGGCTCCTGCACTCTTCTCGGAAATTTCAGATTCAAAAAAGCTCATAAATCTCGCATGTCCTTTCGTGCGTGACTGAAGCTTTGCATGATCGTTTTTGTTGCTCCACACAGGTGGCAACAATGCCGTGTCCATGCGCTTTTCTGGATCGTAATCTACTCCGATCAAAGACTGCACATTCTCACAATCTTGACAAATGACAGGCAGAATTCATGTCCCATAACGACTTGTCGCGTGGCAAAGGCCGCGTCTCAAAAAAACGTGCGCAAACAGCTGAACAATCGGGTAAACCTTTGGGTTCACAAGCCAAACGCAGCCGGATATCGGTAATCCTCAAAAGTGTGATGCAGCTTGGTATGATTGGCGGCATACTGGTGGCTGGGCTGGTCAGTGCTGTCTTTATCAATAGCACCGGGGCCTCAAAGCCTGCCGCAGAAGGCGGCCACGGAGGGCATGGCGGTCATAACGAAGAAAAAGAAGCCCGTACCGTTACCTTTAATGAAACCAGCTTCAAAAATGCCAATCTTGGCCTCGCCACCGCTGGCCCTGTAACCTTGCACCCCCGCCTCTCTATAAATGGCATCATCACGCCCAATGAAGAGCGCGTCGTTCAGGTGACACCGCGCTTTCCCGGTGTGGTGCGGAGCATCAATAAACGGCTCGGCAGCAAAGTCAAACGCGGCGATATTCTGGTGTCGATTGAAGGGGACGAAGACCTGAAACGTTATGTCGTCAACTCGGCCATTGACGGCACCGTAATCTCCCGGCGCGTCGGGCTTGGGGAACATGTAGAGCGCAATGATAAAATGATGGTCATTGCCGATCTGCGCACTGTCTGGGTAGATTTTCGGGTGTTTGCCAGAGACTTTAAAAAACTGCAACTCCAACAGAAAATATCTATTTCTCTATCGTCTGGTGGCCCGGCTGTAAAAGCCACAATCGCCTATATCTCGCCCATCGGCATGGCCGACACGCAAAGTATGCTGGCCCGCGCCATTGTTGCCAATCCTGACGGCACCTTGCGCCCTGGCCTGTTTGTCACCGGAGAAGTCGAGGTCGGCGAACTGCAAGCCTTTGTTGCGGTCAGAAACAGCGCCATCCAATTTATTGACGGTAAACCCGTGGTGTTCGTTCAACAAAAAGTAACGGCCCCAAAAGAGCCACACAAGGATCATGCCGGTCACCAAGACAATGAGCCGGCAGCTCCCAAAGCGCCCGCTGCGACTGCCAAGCCCAAAGACAAGCACGATCATGCAAATGAGGGCAAAGACCCACATGCCATGTCAATGGTCAAAAAATTTATCGCTATGGATGTCGAGCTAGGGGCCACTGATGGTCGTTTCACCGAGATTTATTTCGGGCTCCTGCCGGGCCAGATTTATGTCGCCGATAATAGTTTTATGCTGAAAGCCGAGCTCTCCAAGGGCATGGCCGCACATTCGCATTAGGAGAAAATAATGCTTGGACATCTCGTCTCCTTTTCTGTGAGCCAGCGCTATGCGGTGATTTTTACCGCCCTCGCCATGGCCGGATTTGGCATCTATAATTTCATCCACCTGCCGATTGATGCCGTACCGGACATCACCAATGTGCAGGTGCAAATCAATACAAACGCGCCGGGATATTCGCCCTTGCAAGTCGAACAGCGCATTACCTTTCCCATCGAAGCCTCGCTGGGGGGCTTGCCCAAGCTTGACTATACGCGCTCGCTGTCGCGCTATGGCCTGTCGCAAGTGACCATCGTTTTCAAAGATGGGACTGATATTTATCTGGCCCGCCAGCTCGTCAATGAACGCATCCAGCAGGCGCGAGCACAACTGCCCACAGGCATCGAAGTTGAGCTCGGACCGATCTCGACGGGGCTCGGTGAAATCTATTTTTATACAGTAGAAAGCAAACCCGGTGCGCGCAAAAAAGATGGCTCGGCCTTTTCGCCAACTGATTTGCGCACTCTGCATGACTGGGTGGTCAAACCGCAATTGCGCACCGTGCAAGGCGTCGTCGAAATCAATGCCATTGGCGGCTATAACAAGCAGTTTCACATCCTGCCAGACCCGGAAAAGCTGACTTCCTTTGGTCTTTCCTTACAAGATTTGATACACGCCGTTGATCGCAACAATAATAATGTTGGCGCGGGCTATATTGAACGCAATGGCGAACAATATCTGGTGCGCTCTCCCGGGCAAGTTGGTGGCGTTGACGATCTTCTGAACATCCCGATTGGTTCGCACGCCGGTACGCCGATCCAGATCAAAGACGTTGCCGACGTTGCTATTGGCCATGAACTGCGCACAGGTGCAGGCACCTATAATGGCCGCGAAGTCGTGCTGGCCACCGCCGTCATGCTGCTCGGCGAAAATTCACGTGCTGTATCAGAACGTGTGCATAAGCGCTTGCAACAGATCAAGAAAAGCCTGCCTAAAGGCATCCATATCCGCACGGTTTATGACCGCACCAACCTCGTTAACAAGACCATCAAAACGGTAGAAACCAATCTGCTGGAAGGGGCGGCGCTGGTCATTTTGATCCTGTTCCTGTTCCTTGGTAATTTCAGAGCCGCGCTGATTGCCGCGATGATGATCCCCTTTTCCATGCTGTTCGCCATCACTGGCATGGCGGAATATAAAATCTCTGCCAATCTGATGTCGCTGGGGGCCATTGATTTTGGCATCATCATTGACGGGGCGATTATCGTTGTTGAAAACTGCCTGCGTCTGCTGGCGGTCCACCAACATGAAAAAGGCCGCTTGCTGTCCATGCAAGAGCGTTTTTCAACTGTGCAAGAAGCCACTTTGCAGGTCATCGTCCCCAGCCTGTTTGGCTCTTTCATCATCATGGTGGTCTATTTGCCGATCCTCACTTTGACCGGTGTTGAAGGCAAAATGTTCACCCCTATGGCCTTGACCGTCATCATGGCGCTGATTGGCGCGATGATCCTGTCAGTCACCTTTGTGCCCGCTGCCGTCGCTTTGCTGGTCACTGGAAAAGTCGCCGAAAAAGACAATTTGATGGTGCGCAGTGCCAAGGGCCTTTACCGCCCGGCCCTCAAATCAGCCTTGGCCAATACTTCTGTTATCCTTACAGCCACACTGGTTTTGCTCGGTCTTGCCGGGCTGCTGGCCACCAAGCTTGGCACCGAGTTCGTCCCGCAGCTTGATGAAGGCGATGTCGCCGTGCAGGCCTTGCGCGGCCCTGGCACCAGCCTGACCCAGTCTATCGAGATGCAACGTATGCTGGAGAAACGGCTGATCAAAATCCCCGAGGTCAAGGAGAGCTTTGCCCGCATCGGCACCTCAGAAGTCGCTACAGATCCCATGCCGCCCTCTATTTCAGATGGCTATATCATGTTGAAACCGCGTAGCGAATGGCCAGATCCCAAACGGGCGAAAAGCGATCTCGTCAAGGAAATCCAGCGTGCCGCCCTTGAAATTCCGGGCAGCAATTATGAAATATCGCAGCCCATCCAGCTGCGTTTCAACGAGCTTATTGCCGGAGTGCGTGCTGATATCGGCGTCAAAATATTTGGCGATGATCTGGCCGAACTCCTGAAGATCGCCAACAAGGTTGCTGCAGTGCTTGGCGAGGTGCCAGGCGCGGCTGATGTGCGCGTCGAGCGTGTTTCGGGCCTGCCCTTTTTGACCGTCAATCTGGACCGCCCCAAGCTGGCGCGTTTTGGTCTGTCTGTCTCTGATGTGCAGGAAAATCTTGAAATTGCGGTGGGTGGCAAAAAGGCTGGCACCTTGTTTGAGGGCGACAAGCGTTTTGATATTGTCGTGCGTCTACCAGAAGTTCTGCGCACCAATATCGACGCCATGCGCAGCCTGCGCATCCCCTTGCCGCCCTTGCGCGATGAGGCCGACAAAACCATGGTCGCAACGCTTTATGCCACCTCGGAAAGCAAAATGCCGCGCTTTATTCAGCTCTCAGATGTCGCCTCTATCACCATGGCCCCCGGTCCCAATCAGATCAGCCGGGAAAACTCCAAACGCCGTATTGTGGTCTCGGCCAATGTGCGTGATCGTGACCTCGGCGGTTTTGTGTCCGAAGCGCAGAGCGTCATCGACAAGCAGATCAAGCTGCCCCCCGGCTATTGGATGGCCTGGGGTGGTCAGTTCGAGCAGCTCATTTCGGCTTCACGCACGTTAGCCGTCGTTGTGCCGGTGGCCCTTGCCCTGATCTTCTTTTTGCTGTTCACGTCGCTTGGCACCATCAAAGATGCGCTCATCGTGTTTTCCGGTGTGCCGCTGGCGCTGACCGGCGGGGTCGCGGCGCTGGCTTTGCGCGATATTCCTTTGTCGATCTCTGCTGGTGTTGGTTTCATTGCCTTGTCCGGGGTGGCCGTGCTGAATGGCCTCGTCATCATCTCTTTCATCAATAACCTGATCCGCGATGAAGGCTTGCCTCTCGACAAAGCCATTTTTGAAGGGGCCATGCAGCGTATGCGCCCCGTCTTGATGACCGCCCTTGTAGCCTCGCTCGGCTTTGTGCCTATGGCGCTGGCCACTGGAGCGGGCGCCGAGGTGCAGCGCCCGCTGGCCACCGTCGTCATTGGCGGTATCTTATCATCCACCCTCCTCACTTTGTTTGTACTGCCCGTGCTCTACCAGCTCGTACATCAAGGCAAACTACCAAAATCCCCACCTGTCCAACTCTAACCACAAGTCTAAAACCAAGGAGAAAATACATGAAATTCAAACTATGGGCCCCTGCCACTCTGGCACTCGCAACAGCACTTACCTTCAACCTGCCCACTCTGGCACAAGAGGCCAGTGGCAAGGCCCCCATGAAAAAGCATGGCCCCAGTGATGGCCACATGCACAATGCAGACAAGCATCAAGGACATAAGGGGCATCAAGGAGAACAGAAAGGACATAAGGGGCATGGCGATCAACACCATGGGGACGCTCATGAAGCAAAGGCCGACCACGCCACACATCATCCAAAAGCAGCTCATGGCGGCGTTGTCCTTGAAATAGACAAACATCATGGCGAACTGGTTGCCAAAGACGGCAAGATCACTTTGTACATCAGCGACCATGATGGCCACGCTGCAACCGGCAAGGACTTTTCGGCCACAGCCATGGTGCTTGGGGCACAAGGGCGACAAGGCCCCATCAAGCTGGCAGCGACGACAGACAACAAACTTGAAAGTTCAGTTCCTGTCAAAACAGAACCCGGCTCACGCATCGTGATCACCCTGAAAGACCCCCACGGCCACATGGCTCAGGCCCGCTATCAAATGCCGTAAACCGGTTTTCAATCCCCTCTCACGCCTCTTGCCAAATCCTTTTTTGGCAAGAGGCTGAGTAACAGATCCAGGTTCAGCTCCCATGCTTTTAGATTTAACAACTGCTCTCATACTGGCCTCGACCAGCAGTGCGCCCGTTGACCTTTCAAACCGGACCAACGAACACCGCCCTTTTATCAAAAGTCCGCGGCGGCTCGTCAAAAATACGCAGCCAGCAGATCGCAAATCAAAGAATGCATATGCTCGTCAGCCCACAGATATTCAACTCTGCCATAATAGTTCAATAGCGGCAAAAGTTGTGACCGCCTGCACGAAACTGCTCCAAAGCCCGCTTCCCGAGCAAGGAAATCTCCAGGCCAGACTCCTTATTCATCGTGGCAATGCCTTTTTGGCACAACAAAAAATTGCCAAGGCTTTTCTGGATTTTGATCGTGCATTGAAAATCAATCCCAAATATCCGCAGGCCTATTTTTATCGCGGTGCCGCCAATAGCAAACTGAAACGCTACCTCCTGGCCATCAAGGATTATAGCCAGGCCATTGCCCTGAAACCCGATTTCGTCGAAGCCTATTTCAATCGTGGCACGGCTTATGGACGATTGCGGCACTTTCCTCGTGCCACTGCCGACCTCAGCACAGTGATTGGCTTTAAACCAGAACTTGCCAAAGCCTATACCAATCGTGGCACTGCCTATACCTGGATGGGACGCTCAAAACAGGCATTGCTTGATTTCAAACAGGCGATCCTGCTCGATCCAAAACAAACGATCGCGCGCATCAATCGAGCCAAAATTTACAGAAAGCAGGGCCAACCGCTAAAGGCCTTTGACGATTATCGCGCCGGGTTCCGCATTAGCCGCCCCGCGCGTATCAAGACACTGCAGAAAAGACTGCAAAAAAATGACGATTATCGCGGCAAGCTTGACGGAGTTTTTGATCAAACGACCGAATTTTCTCTCAAAGGCTGTCTTCGGACCCATGCCTATAACCGCCACAAGCTGTAAGCCAGGAATGAATAATGAACAATAAAATAGCTATACTCAAAATACTCGAAAACCCGAAAAAAGGTTGCGAAAAACCGTTGTCCGATCAAAGAGGTTCACCCGTCAGCAGACAAACCGCCATAGCCGCTGGCTATAAAATATACGCCGCTTCATCAGGCCTTTCTTCTTCCGCAAAAAGACCCCTCGCTTTGGTGATCTCTTTGCTATTCGTCCTGCCCACTTTCCCCAGCTTTGCGAAAGGGCAAGAAGCCATTGCCGGACGGATCGTCGCCTGGCGCAGCGGCAAGGTCTCCACGCAAGTGCCCGGCCTCATCAAAGAGCTTCGTGTCCGGGTCGGTGACAAGGTCAAAAAAGGCGATATCATCGCACGCTTTGACACTTCCCAGCTCGCCCTTGATGAGGCTTTGGAAAAAGGCGCGCTGGCCGCTGCACGCGCCAAGGTCAATATCGCCATCGCCCAGCGCAATTTGCAGCAAAATATCCTGATACGACAAAAACGGCTAAAGAGAACAAAGGTCTTTTTGATTTCCAGATATGATGCAGCCGTTCTCAATGTTGCCATCGCCAAAGCAGGTGTTTCAGCGGCGCGCGCCGAGGTCGCGACAAAGCAGGCCAGCCTGAAACGCAAGCAACTTGATATCGCCCTCTCCACCGTCAAAGCCCCCTATAGTGGCATCGTCAAGAAATTACTGACCCAGAAAGGGGCCTTTGTGATCCCGGAAGATCCCCATCTCATTGAACTGGTGGATACCAATTCCCTCGAAATAGAAGTAGATATTCCCGTCAGATATATTCACTTCATGAAGCATGGTGAAAAGGTTAGTTTCAGGCTTGATGGTCAAAGCTATGCCGCCCGACTGCGGGCGGTCCTGCCGACGGTCAATCTGCGCTCGCAAACCCGGGCCGTGCGCTTCACCCCCCTGGACATCAGCTCTTTGAAGCTCCATGCCGTTGGTCAAAATACTGATGTTATTATTCCCAAGTCTCATAAATAACTTTGAAGCCCACCTTGACCAACCAGCTGCGCGAACTGGAAGCCGATGGTCTGGTGCATCGCAAAGTCTATGCCCAGGTGCCCCCCAAAGTCGAATATAGCCTGACGCCGCTGGGGCGCTCGCTGGAGCCCGTGCTCCACGGTATGCGAAAATGGGGTCTTGAATTCATGCAGGGCATTGTCGAGGAGGGCGTTGTCGAGGAATAATAGAAAATCACAAAACAGCTATTCTTTTTTCTCAAAAAATATTCTAGACTGCCAAGATTGAACACAAAAAATAAAGCTGACACTAAATATTGAACTGAAAATAATACAAGCCAAGTAGAGCATTAAAATGCCAAATAATGATACGGAATTATATTTATCAGTGATCGGGTCTATTTATTGCAAACTGTCATTCGATAGCAAAATAACAGGATCTATCGTTGAAAATTTATCTGTCGGCCCTCTCCAGGGCCCAGATGCAAATGCTCCAAAAGTCAGGCAGCCCCCTCTTTTCAAGTTTACGCCTAGGTCCCGAAAAAACACTGTTCCGGCCAACCCAAAATAAACCATTGTGGAGAATATCATGCATAATCGGAAAATCTGTCGTCAGCTTTTTTTGCGCAATATGCAGGTTGCCTTGCTGCTCATCCCCACACTGATATTTTTGACGACCAGTGCCAGCGCAAGATCCAAGGCCAGCAAGAGTTTGTGCAAACCACACTATATCAAATTATTGCTGAAAAAAGGCCGACAAAATCCGCGCGCCATGAATGTCAGCCTGCCGCTTTTTTACAAGGAAGTGCGACGGAAATCCGTACTTTCAAGGTTCCGCCAAATGAACGATGGGGGCTTTGTCGGTATTGATGAAATATTGAAGTTCTGGAACAAAAACACCCAGTTTACCGACATTCGCTGGCTGGCTTATATACTGGCGACAACCTATCACGAAACCGCTGGCACCATGAAGCCGATCCGTGAATATGGCCGAGGACGTGGCCGCCGATATGGCCGTCCCCACAAACAAACCGGCAAGACCTATTATGGTCGTGGCTACGTGCAACTGACCTGGCCCTACAACTATAAAAATGCCGACAAACAGCTGGGACGGCTGAAATTGCCAAAAAAACAACAACTCTACTGGAACCCAGGTATCGCCATGGAATTCGGCATTGCCAAACAGGTCCTGTTTTCGGGCATGAAAGAGGGCTGGTTTGTCAAGCCACATTGCCTGCCCCGACATTTTCGTCCCGGTCGCAAGGGCGACTGGAAAAGCGCCCGGCGCATCATTAACGGCCTCGATAAATGGCCGTTGATCAAGCGTGAAGCGCTGGCCTTTGTCGACGTCATCAAGAAATCGCAAATTCCCGTTGATATCGATAAGGAAGTTGAAATCGTCCTCAACCCTCCCACACCGGCGCCAACCAAACCAGAGACGCCCGGCACGCCTCTTGTACAAACACCATCTCAGGTCCAAACTCCGCCAGTTCAGAACCAAGTTCCGAGCCCCGACCTGCAAGCCGCCAAAAAAGTGGCGGCCCTCTATCGTAAAAAGCTGGATGCCCAGACCAGATATATGGAAACGCTGAACAGCAAAATTAACAGGTTACGCGACGAAAACACCGCTCTCAAGATTAAAATGGAGCAGCTGGTCATTGCAAAACCTCCTGTTAAACTCCCAGAGCCCGTCAAGCTGCCAGAAGAGCCAAAACCAGACACTGGCGCTGGTGGTGCTGAAAATGAGCTTCAACAAGCTGTCGTCGGCCTTTTGGAAAGCAATCAGACACTCGTCAGGACGTTTGAAAAAAATCAGGCCGATCAGTCCAGTGAACGCCAGTCTCTTGTCGACCTCAACAAGAAGGTTTTACAACAAGGACTAAAATCCAACGAAACGCTGGATAAGATTGTCACCCTGGTGTCCCCTCCGGAGAGGCCGCAGAACGTCGAAAAGGCAACAGACCCAGATAAAACAACAGACCCCGACCAAACAAAAGACCAAGGCAACGCACACTGGCTGTGGAAATATTTATGGAACAAAAAATAAACCGCTCCCTCTTTTTTCGTCCCATCAAGGCCAATTTAAACCCAGACCACCTAGAAAGGCAGACCCTGACAATGAGCAGAAATATATTGAGCAAAGTGAAAAAACTTGCCCTCCTCGGGCTGGCGCTCCCGCTTTTGGGTGCTGCGGGCACCTGGAATAGTGCGCAGGCGGCGCGTCCATTTTTGAATGTCAATATCACAATTAATATGGCGCAAGGCGGACAAATCATGCCTGGATCAAGCCATACCGATCCGCGCGCCATTCAGGACAAAACCTTTATAGAACTTGACCTTAAAGTGATTGTTGACCAGATATCTTCAAAGCAAATTCTCAAAATCGTTGATCAGGGTATTGATTCAGAACCCTCTGGCTGTGAACCGGGTAATTTCAACCCTCTCGATATGGAAGATGGACTGCGCTATTTCTTTCAGGTCGGTGAAAGCAGCCAAAAAAATGCGCCACAAATACGCGCAACCATCTATCCTGGCGAACGCTCACGCAATCCCTATAATGATGTATTTTGTGAATATGATCCAGAACAGCCAAAGAAAGCCGTCTTTCGCGTGCGCGGCTTCTTCTTCGTGCGCCATAGCAGATTGCCAGGCGGTGCCGACATCCAGATCCGCCCCATCAATCCAACACCTGATGAAGCCGAAAAGTTTTTGAAGCAGTAGAATAAATGAGGGGGTAGCCTTGCTGTGCAAGCGGGCTGCTGCCCGCACCCGCTCGGGGAAAGCATTCCCCGAACCCCTTCTTTTTTGATTTGGAGAGGAATGGTTTTATCAGCCGCGTTCCCAAGCTCTAGCTTGGAAACGCATGGACCGGTACTCTGCGTCCTGTGAGCAACATCACCCAAACCCCATTTGGAACCTAAGAGCCGCACTGCCTGATGATCCGCAAATTATTTAAGTTCCCAATAGACCCATATGACGCCAAGAATGCCCCAGAAGATCATATTGATCAGCGACCTCATAATGCCGCCATCTTCTTCAATGGTGATGCCTAATTTCTTAATCACCAGACTACCTGGAAACAAGAAAACCTTGAGAATTCCCTCTAATATAAACATAATTATCCAATCTGCTTTCGCCTTGTCGACCACACTTTTATCCACATGATCTGCAAAGCGCCGGGCAAAGCTTGTGAACAGATAGAACATTTACACTTTATGATCGCGGCGTCAAACGAAGAGAGCCGAACGAGGTTTAATAACCTCGCCCGGCTCATTTGTTCTTCCAGCGTCTTCACTTACAAGACAGTTTTAGCTTTCCAAACCCTGATAATAATCCATCAGGATCTGCGCAACTTCGGGGCGGGAAAACTCTTTGGGTGGGGCTTCACCATTGCCGAGCATTTCGCGCACTTTCGTGCCGGACAAAAGGACGAAATCTTCCTTTTTGTGATCCGGGGCTTCGCGCATCATCACAACCTTGTCGAGTTTTTTCGAGTAAGCGGTGTGGTCAGCGGCAAAGATTTCCAGTTCGAGAGCACCGGCTGGCACTTCGTCGAAAATTTCCTGAGCGCCAAAATCGCTGTAATAATCGCCAACGCCCGCATGGTCACGGCCAACGATCAGATGCGTAGCGCCCATATTCTGGCGGAACACGGCATGTAGCACAGCTTCACGAGGACCAGCATAGAGCATGTCGAAGCCATAACCCGTTACCATAGCGCTGTTTTCGGGGAAATACAGATCGACCATTTTGCGAATGGCATCATCACGCACATCGGCAGGAATATCGCCTTTTTTGAGCTTGCCGAGCAGCATGTGAATAACCAGAACCTCGGCCTCAAGGCGCTTCATGGCCATATGGCACAGCTCTTCATGGGCGCGATGCATGGGGTTACGGGTCTGGAAAGCCACAACCTTGTTCCAGCCACGCTTGGCGATTTCGTCACGAATTTCAACAGCGGTTTTATAAGTGTCGCCAAAATCAGTGGAGAAATAGGAATAGTTGAGCACTTTGATCGGACCGGAAATCGCCACATTACCAGCGGTCAAAAAGGCTTCAACACCAGGATGCTCCGTATCAGCCGTGCCGTAGATTTTTTCAGCAACTTCGACCATTTCATCGCCAGAAAGCTCTTCAACGGCTTCCACATCCATCACGGCGATCACTGGATTGCCATCGACATTTGGATCTTTAAGGGCGATGCGATCACCCGCTTTAATGTCTCCAGCATCCTGCACCATATTGACAACAGGGGTTGGCCAGAACAGTCCGCTGCTTGTTTTCATGTCTTTGGCAACGGACAAAATATCGGCTTTGTTCATATAGCCGGTCAGCGGGTTGAAATAGCCGCCCCCCAGCATGACAGCATTGCCTGCCGCCGCTGAACTGATGGTCAGGGATTTGAGACCTTTGGCCTCGTCCTGCAATTTCTGGTTTTCAGCCGCATCCGTAACCAGAAGCGGATTGAGTTCATCGGAGCCATGGGGTTTTATCATCGCATCTTCCTCTAAAATAACATTTCGTAATCTGCACCCTCGCCAGTTTTATTCTGGGCATTTCAGACCACTAAGGACCAAAATGACGGACGTGGCGAACTTCTTCATCGACTTGTTCATCGACAAGGGCTGCTTTCGTTTATCTATGGTAAACCATTTTTGCAAGCCCCCTCGCACGCGTAAACAGCGTAATCAAGCTCACAAACTTGCCTTAATCACCGCAAAATGCGCCAAAACGAACAATCTTTATGAAAAAATTAGAAGATTTGAACATTCGAAAATTTACAGATACGAAAAAGTACGCTATTGGGTGTTCTAAGAATACGAAAACAGATCCGATTTCTTTGCGGCTGGATTGAACTTCTTCACATCCGTTCCTTGCAACTGAATTGACGATCACCATGAAGATGGAGGTTTTTTTCATGGCTGGTGACGACGATCTCGAAGACGAATTTGCCGCATTTGAACGCGAAGCAAAAGAAGCTGCCGCCAAGGCACAAGCAGAAATGGCCAAAGGCGCTAAAGCCCATCCGGCGGACGAAGGCAAAAAAGACGAGCCTGCCGCTTCAAGCGATGAGCCTGAGGAAGAAGAAGACGAATTTGCCGCCTTTGAGCGTGAAGCCAAAGAAGCGGCCGCAGCCGCAGCCTCTTCTATGGGTGGTGGTGCCAGTGGTGGAACGTCCACAGCAACCGCATCAAGCGCCCCCAAAGCGGACGAAAAAGCTGCGGACGAAGAGGAAGAAGACGACGATACACCCGTTGGTGTATTGACCGACGCCGAGAAAAAACTGCGCGACGCCGCTCAAGAAGCTGCTAAAAAGACCATCAACCAGGCATCAAAGGCCTTGTTTGGCGCAACCAGCCAGACCATCCTGGTGGTCGGTGGCGGTATCGCCGGGATCACAGCCGCCATTGAAGCGGCTGAAACCGGCTATGATGTCATTTTGCTGGAAAAACAGTCTTATCTGGGTGGACGGGTGACGCGCCTGAACCGCTATTTCCCCAAACTCTGCCATCCCTCCTGCGGGCTGGAGATCAACTATCAGCGCATCAAGAACAATCGCCTCCTCAAGGTCATGACCATGACGCAAGTGGTGGGCGTTTCAGGTTCCAAGGGTGATTACAAGGTCAAGATCAAGACTTCACCGCGCTTCATTGATGAAGGTTGTAACGGCTGTGGCTCTTGTTCCGATGCCGTCGAAACCAAGGTTGATAACGAATATAATTACGGCATGGACGAGATCAAGGCGGTCAATCTGCCTCATGAACATGCCTTCCCGATGAAATATGTCATAGATCCTTCCGTCATTGGCACCGATGACGCCGACAAGATCAAAAATGCCTGTTCTGCAGGTCATGTCGATCTTGACGCCAAAGAAACTGACGGCGATCTGTCCGTTGGTGCTATCATCTGGGCCACCGGCTGGAAACCTTATGACAGCAACAAGCTGGAACATTACAGCTATAGCGCCAGCCCCGACATCATCAATAATGTCGAAATGGAGCGCCTTGCTGCCCCTGATGGACCAACGCAGGGCAAAATCCTCAAGCCCTCCGATGGTAAAGCCCCCAAACGCATCGCCATGATCCAGTGCGCCGGTTCGCGTGACATCAATCATCTGCCTTATTGCTCGATGATCTGCTGCCTCGCTTCCCTCAAGCACGCCGCTTATATTCGCGAGCAATATGAGGACGCCGAAGTCGACATCTATTATATCGACATCCGTGCCCACGATAAAATGACCAGCTTTTATGAGCGTGTCAAACGCGATGCCAAGGTCAATTTCATCAAGTCGAAACCCGGCCACATCACCATCGACGAAGATGGTCGCCCGCTGATCCACGGTGAAACCACCATTGGTGATCGCAAGATTTATGATGAGGCTTATGATCTTGTTGTGCTGGCCACCGGCATGGAGCCCAGCCTGCCCATCGAAACCGATTTCGAAGCGGCACCAGAGCGTGATGAATATGGTTTCGTCATCAATGGCAACGACAGTGATAACGGCCAGTTTGCAGCTGGCGTCGCAGGCGGTCCATTCGACGTCGCCTTGTCAACACAAACAGCAACAGCCAGCGCCTTGAAGGCCATCCAGGCTGTGCGCGGTAATTAAGAGGGCAAAGAGTTATGAGCGAAGAAACATTCGAACACAAACCAGCTGCCTATCTGTGCGGCGGTTGCGGCATCAAGGATGCTCTTGACATGGACGCGCTGGAAACAGCCGTCACCGGCGGCATGATGGTCTCCAATGTCAAGCAGTCCAATGCCTTTTGTGCTGGTGAAGGTCTTGAAACCATCAAGGCGGACATCAAAAGCGGTGACGTCAATCAGGCCATTGTGGCCGGTTGTTCGCCGCGCGTCATGGTGCAGGAATTCAATGAGGTTGGCGGTCAGGTGTTTCGCGCCAATCTGCGTGAACAGGTGATCTGGCAGCAACCCGCCAATCATGAAGATACTCAGGCGCTGGCTGTCGACAATCTACGCATGGCCACTACACAAGCCCGCAAGTCCGAACCAGCGCAAGCGCATTGGGACGGGGCAACATCGTTGAAACTGCTGGTTGTTGGCGGTGGCATCACCGGTCTGACAGCGGCCCGTGAAGCCTCCAAAACCGGAGCGCAAGTGGTCATCGTTGAAAAGAGCGACACACTTGGCGGCTGGGCAGCCAAATGGAGCAAATTCATTCCTGAAGCCGCCCCCTATCGCGAGCCTCAGGACAATCCGGTTCCAGCCTTGATCAAAGAAGTCGAGGACGACAAAAACATCACCGTGCTGTTTGACACCATTGTCGAACGCACCGAAGGCGGCCCCGGTGATTTCTCCTGCCGCCTCAAAAATGGTTCCGGCACCAATTGGGACAGCTTTGGCGCTGTGATCATGGCAACGGGCTGGCGTCCTTACGAATCCGAGGCTCAGGAAAGATTCGGCATCGGTGAAATTGATGGCGTCATTTCTGATATTGGAATGGAAGAAAAGCTGGCCGCGAACGAACTCAAAGATGTTAAAAACGTGGTTTTCGTTATCCCT
>JAKIUO010000048.1 GCA_021647535.1 Hyphomicrobiaceae bacterium | reverse complement strand
TGTGGGTGATTTTCGGCGTGGTTCCTTTTTTGAGTATGCGTGTATCCTTTTTTGAGTATAATGAATGACGTCCTCTCTTGCAAATATCGGTCTTGTTGTCATCGGCAGAAATGAGGGCGGGCGGTTGCGCCGCTGTATCCTGTCAGCCTCTCGAATGACAGACAGGATTGTCTATGTAGATTCGGGCTCGACCGATGGGAGTGTTGAGCTGGCCAAAGGGCTGAATGTCGAGGTTGTGGATCTTGATATGTCGTGGCCCTTTTCCGCTGCAAGGGCGCGCAACAGCGGATTTTCAGAACTTCAAAAGCTCTATCCCGATCTGCAATATGTGCAATTTGTTGACGGCGATTGCGAGGTTCGGGCGGGCTGGATAGAAAAGGCGCAGACCTATCTGAAAGAGCACCGGGATATTGCCGTGGTGAGTGGGCGGTGCCGGGAGCGCTTTCCTGAAAAAACGGTTTATAATCAGATTTGTGATAGGGAATGGAACACGCCGGTTGGTGAAGCCAAAGCCTGTGGTGGCAATGCGATGATGCGCATCAAGGCGTTTAAAGAAGTTGGCGGGTTCAGGGATGATCTGATCGCCGGGGAAGAGCCAGAGCTGTGTCTGCGTCTGCGCCACAAGGGCTGGAAGGTCTGGCGGCTAGAGGCTGAAATGGTCTTGCATGATGCCGCGATGTCGCGTTTTGGCCAGTGGTGGAAGCGCTCGGTGAGAGCGGGTTACAGCTACGCAAATGTCACATGGCTCCATCGCAGGTCTGATGAACGTTTTTGGCGCAGGTCCCTGTTCCGTATTATCGTTTGGGGTGGTTTGTTGCCTTTGCTTGTCTTGGCCGCAGCTTTTTTCATTCATCCTTTCTTTGCGTTGGGGCTTTTGCTCTATCCATTGCAGATCGTGCGCATTGCCCTTACAAACGGAGTTGGGGACAAGGCAAACTGGATTTATGCTGTTTCCACCGTCATAGACAAGTTTCCCGGTCTGCAGGGGGTCGTGCAGTTTTATCTGAAGCAGGCGACCCGTGGTACACCCGAACTTATCGAGTATAAATAGAGTCGTATTGATAAAGTAATGTTGATGAATAGCTCACCGGACAAAACTCATATTGATCTGGCTGATCGCTGGGCGAACGAAATCGACCAGCTGATGCTTGTGGCGAAGAAAAAACAGGCTCGCATATTGGGCTTTACCAGCGCAACAGCAGGCATTGAAGTGGCTGACCTGTGCTCCAGAGTGGCCGATCGTTATGCTCGTTTTGAACAAAAAACACTGCTCATCGACCTGAGCGGAGGTCGTGAGGGGGCAGAGAGTGGCTCCAAGAGCGACGGAGAAAGCAGCGACCTTGGCGCCGCGCCGGCACTTGAATCGGCAAAAAGCGAGGGGGCAGCCCTGACCCGCCTGACACCTGGAGTGACCGACCTGTCTCAATTTGGTTCTGCCGAAAATATTGCGCAGACGCTGGCCGCAAAATACGCAGATTATGGGAAAATCATCCTTCATTTGCCGTCCATGTTCGAAAACAGGCGGGGGATCACCAGCCTCTTGCAGGCCGCAACGGTGTGCGAGGGGCTTTTTGTGGTCTGTTTGACCGGGCAGGACCGGCGTCCCCAGGTCCGCGAAATGTTTGCCAGCCTGAAGACTGCCGGGATCAAGGTGGATGGTCTGGTGGTCAAGGAGGATACTGTTTCTCTTTTGGGGTGTTTTGCCGGGCTGTTCAGGCTGGGAGGGAAATAATCGTGGAAACAACGATTTTTGAGGATGTTCACTATGCGCTTGAAGTGGTGCTATCGCGCTGTAAACTGATCGCCATGGTGCTGGCAATGGCCATTCCGGTTGGTTTGCTGACTTTGCCGTTCATGACCCCGCAATATGAAGCGGTTGCCCTTTTGAATTTGCAAGAAGGGGAGCTGTCAGATCCGCTCAAATATGAAAAGCGCGAGGTCAGTAGGTCGAAGATGGAGGACAAATATATGGTTTTGATGCGCTGGTTGACAAGTGAGCATGTGTTGTCGGGCTATCTGGACGAAATCAACAAAGGGCAAACGCCGCTGAGCGCCACGCAAAGAACCGATAAAATCAAGGCCATCCGGCGCTCCGTCAGTATTGAACCGCTGGGCGGTACGGCGCTTGAAATCAAGCTGCGCGGCGATGAGGCGAAGGGTTTGGGAGGCAAGCTCGAAATTCTCATATCAGTTTTTCTGGAGCGGCTGGTCGGCCCCAACCGACAGGTTTTGGGAGCCAAACAGTTTTTGCTGAATAAATACAAGGAACGTGTCATCGAGACCAAGCGCACCTATGAGACGGCGCTAAAGAATTTTGGCCATAAGTCTGTATACTTGCTCAGGGTGCAGCTTGACCGCTTGAGTTTGATGGAAAAGCAATTGGCTCGTATTTCCTCTTCAGACAAAGCTGTTTTGGTCGGAGGCAAAAAAAGGAAAGTTGAGCTTTTGCGGCAAAAAATTTCCCGACTGAGTGATGAAATCATGCAAGGTCCGTTGCAAAAAGGCGCACCAATGTCAACATTGGAGGTGTTAAAGCGCAAAAATGACCGGCTGAAAATGGCCCGTCAGCAGTTGAAAATTTTTAGCTCGGAATATCGTGTGACTGGCAACAGCAATTTTTTCGATCTTGATCGTCTGACCCTGCTGGGTCGACCGATGGACCCGGTTTACGGTAAGTCGAAAAAACTGAAGATGGCCATATTGATCTGCATCGCCTTTGCTGGTTTGGCGGGGGGCCTTGTCCTGTTGTTCGAATATCTGGAACAAAGGATCAGAAGGTCGAAAGAGTTTTCTCACCTTGGCGGGGTGCCAATCATTGCCCGTTTTCCGCGATAGTTCATGAGAGGTTAAACCGATATGGAAGTCACCCGTTTGGCTCTTGCCGATGTTCTTTTGTTGCAGCCCGTAAAGCATGGGGATGAGCGCGGTTTTTTTTCCGAGACCTATAATAAAGCGGCTCTCGAAGAGCATGGCCTGAAAGAAGAATTTGTCCAGGACAATCATTCCTTGTCGAAAGCAAAAGGGGTTTTGCGCGGCTTGCATTTTCAGCTGCCGCCACACGCTCAGGGCAAGCTGGTGCGGGTGGTGCGCGGTTCCGTTTTTGATGTGGCGGTCGATATTCGCCGTGGATCACCAACATTTGGCCAGCATGTCTCAGCTGTTTTGAGCGCAAAGAACTGGCATCAATTGTGGATACCCAAAGGCTTTGCTCATGGGTTTTTGACATTGGAAGCCGATACCGAGTTTGTTTATAAAGTCACGGGTAAATATGCGCCAGAGTACGATCGCGGGCTGATCTGGAATGATCCCGAACTGGCCATTGACTGGCCGATTGAGGAAGCCTTGGTACAATTATCGGAAAAAGACCGGCAATTGCCGCGCCTCCTGGAGGCCACGGAACTGTTTGAATTTGACAAAACGCTCATGGCATGAGCACACAGCTCTTAGTGTGAGAGCTGGTATAAGGCGGAGGTTGAGGCGTGCGCATAATTGTAACTGGTGGGGCCGGATTTATTGGCTCCGCTCTTTGTCGCTATCTGGTCAGGGAAACCGGCGATCAGGTTCTGAATATTGATAAGCTGACCTATGCAGCCAATCTGCACTCCCTTGAGGTTCTCAAGGATGATCCGTCCTATCATTTCGAAAAAGCCGATATTTGTGATCGCAAGGCCATGGACCGTTTGTTCGCTTCGTTTGAACCGGACTGGGTGATCCATCTGGCAGCCGAAAGCCATGTTGATCGTTCTATCACCGGATCGGCGGCCTTTATCCAGACCAATATTGTCGGCACCAGCATTTTGCTTGAGGCGGCCCGCATCTATTATGCCAGCCTGTCAGAGGAGCGCCGGGCGCGTTTTCGTTTCCTCAATGTCTCCACCGATGAGGTCTATGGCTCGTTGGGCGCGCAGGGTCTGTTTAGCGAAACCACGAATTATGATCCCAGTTCACCCTATTCGGCCAGCAAGGCGTCTGCCGATCATCTGGTGCTGGCCTGGCACCATACTTATGGCCTGCCGGTGGTGATCTCCAATTGTTCGAACAATTATGGTCCTTGCCAGTTTCCCGAAAAACTCATTCCGCTGGTGACGCTGAACGCTTTGGACGGGCGCGATCTGCCGGTCTATGGCGATGGCTCCAATGTGCGCGACTGGCTGCATGTGGATGATCATGCCCGCGCTTTGCGGCTGATTATTGCAAAGGGCCGTCTGGGTGAAAAATACAATGTCGGTGGGCGCAATGAGCGCACCAATCTGCAAGTGGTGGAAGGCATTTGCGACCTGCTTGACGAACTGGTGCCCGCAAAAAAGCCGCGCCGCGAGCAGATCACTTTTGTTGCAGATCGCCCCGGCCATGACGAGCGTTATGCCATTGATGCCAGCAAGCTGGAAGGTGAGCTGGGCTGGCGCGCCACATATGATTTTGAGCAGGGGCTGGCTCGCACCATCCAGTGGTATCTTGACAATGAAGCCTGGTGGCGTCCCTTGCGCGAAACTGTTTATGACGGCGCGCGCGTTGGGCTGCTTGAGGAAGAGGACGACAGGGCGGACAAGGACGCATCATGAAAATTCTTGTTATCGGCGCGTCCGGGCAGCTCGCCATGGCCTTGCGCGAGGTTGCTCTGCAGCAGCTTAAGGGGCTGGACGACCTTGATGTGATATCTTGCGGGCGCCCCGAGCTTGACCTTGCGAACGCGGACAGCCTTGAGCGGGTGATGTCCGATGTGCAGCCTGACCTCGTGATCAATGCCGCCGCCTACACCGCTGTTGATGCCGCCGAGGAGGAGGGCTGGCCAGAAGCGCTGGTGCTTAATCGCGATGGGGTTGAGCGGCTTGGCAAAGCAACCAGCGCCAGAGAGATTCCAATCATTCATGTCTCGACGGATTATGTTTATGATGGCCGCAAAAAAACGCCCTATGTGGAAACCGACCCCACAGATCCGATCAATGCCTATGGTCGTAGCAAGCTGATGGGCGAGCAGACGCTGGCCGCTGCCAATCCCCGGCATATTATTTTGAGAACCGCCTGGGTTTTTAGTCCAACAGGCACTAATTTCCTCAAAACCATGTTGCGGCTTGGATCTGAGCGCAGCGAACTGGGCATCGTCGCCGATCAGTTCGGCAATCCCTCCTATGCGCCGCATCTGGCCCGTGCCATTTTGCAGATCGCCCACCAGATCGACCAGAGCGCCAAAGATAACAGGGGCAGGTTCTGGGGGATTTATCATATGGTCGGGACAGGGGAGGCCAGCTGGCACCAGTTCGCGAAGGAGATCTTCAAGGCCTCAAAAAAAGCGGGAGGGTCGGACTGTGTTGTCGAGCCGATCAGCACAAAGGATTTTCCCACCAAAGCCGCCCGCCCTGCCAATTCACGACTGGATTGCGCCAAGCTGGAGAAGGTCTTTAATATTACAATGCCGCCCTGGCGCACGGGCGTTGACGAGTGCCTCGACCGGCTTCTTTAAGCGCGTGCAAGAGAGTTGCTATTCGTCTCAAGTGCGAGATTTGGAATGGAGTGATACGCGACGCAGAGCGTCTTGGCCATGCGTTCCCAAGCAGAGCTTGGGAACGAGAAAACCAATTTTGAAAATTGGGGTTTGGGGACAAGTCCCCAATGCCATCTGCAAAGATGCCGGCGCGGCGAGCGCAAGCCACGCCAGTGGCTTACTCAGCGTTGTTGTTGCGATAAACCTCGGGCAGGGCTAATATGGGTTTGCCCAGATGGTAGCCTTGCAGATAGGTGACGCCCATCTCCGTCAGCATGTCGATGGTTTTGGCATCGCCAACACATTCGGCGACGATTTCCAGATCAAAGGCATTGGCGAGATCGGCCAGCATTCTGACAAAGAGCTGATCGTCTTTGTTTTCCAGCATATTTTCGATAAAAGACCCATCGATTTTCACCATATCAATGCCGAGTATTTGCAAGTTGCGGAATGAATTATAGCCGGTGCCAAAATCATCCATGGCGACCCGGCAGCCCAGTTCTTTGACGCGTTTGACAAACAGGCAGCTCTCTTCGATATCCTGAATGGCGGCGGTTTCTGTGATTTCGATGATCAGCCGAGAAGTCAAGGTGTGGTCGCCATTGGTCAGCGAGCGCAACAGTTCCAGCCAGTTATTATCGGTGGCGGTGAGACCTGAAACATTGATGGTCAGGTTCATGTCAGGATGATATTTGGCGACATCAATGGCCAGTTCCAGTACCCGGTAATCAACGAGGCGAATAAGGCCGAGCTGTTCGGCCACAGGAATATATTCCCCGCCAGAGATAATCTCGCCATTCGGTTTTTTGATGCGCAACAGACATTCATGGATGACCGGCGTCAGTGTCGTGGCGCGCACAATGGGTTGCAGGGCCAGCACCAGCCTTTGATGACGCAGCGCAACAATGAGCTCGTCGGCAATCTGGCGATTGCGTAGCCGGGTCTGTTTTTTGCCTTTGGTGGGGGCGTAAGCCACAAAGATATCGTGGGGTTTGGCCTTGGCCTTGGCCAGCGCTTCAAGGGCAAAGCCCATGGCCTCGGAAACGCTTTTCGCTTGTTCTGGCACCAGCACGCCGCCAATCGATATGGTCACGGCCACCGGCCCCAGTGTGGTTTCAATGACCTCATTGCGAATGGAGCGTAACAGGCGTTCGGCAGTTCCGGCCATGGCGGCGGGGCTGGCTTCTTCCAGTAAAAGGCCAAACTTGTTACTGGCAAAGCGTCCCAGAACATCAGTATCGCGCAATTGTTTGCGCATTCGTTTGGCAACCGCTGCAATGACCTCGTCGCCGGTATCAAAGCCAAAGGCTTCATTGATCATCAAAAGATTGTTAATGCCGACCACCATCAGGGCATAATTATTTTCTCCCTTGTCGCTGGTCAGCAGGGCGTCCGAAATGGCTTCCCACAATTCGCCGCGATTGATCTGGCCGGTGAGGTGGTCATGACGAGAGGCAAAATCGAGCTTTTGCTCTTTGGCATAGCGTTCCGAAATAAGCCGAATGACCCCTTTGGCGATGCCTGGTGATCCGTCTGGGCCAGGGCTGAGGCGGCCATGATCTTCGAACCAGACGGGCTTTTCGTCTTTATCATTGCCAAGCGCATATTGAATGGAAAAAAACGCGTCCTGATTTTTTTGGCAGTCTTTGTTCGCCAGAAAGAGGTCACGCCGGGGGGAGGCCAGCCCTTGAGAAATCAGCGTCTGGAAGCCATGCCCGGTGCGCAGCACGGAAATATCGCTGACATTGAGAATTTCGGGTGCATTGGGAGCCCAGACGATTTTATCAGAGGAAAGGTCCCAGTAATAGGCCGTTTCGCCCGCCGCAGTCATGATCGAGTTCAAGCTGAAATCGGCAGGTTTTGCGTTTGTTTTGGCCGTTGTGTTTTTGGGGGAGGCTGTCATTTGTGGGTTCGCCATAGATCTTGTTTCTGTTTGTTTTATTTTACGCGCTTGCAAGAGACATTGTTTCCCACAAAAGGAACGAGCGGACTTGCGAAGCTTAGGTGTTACTGATTAAGATTTCGGTAACTGCTTTTTGAGGCTGGCGCTGACCAAAAGTCCATTTGGCCTTGGACTTGCAACCTTCAACTTACAATTTGCGGGTTGTGAAAGCGACAAAGTGGTTTCGATGATGTTGGTTTGGGACAGTTGAGCATGAGTAAAGTCAGTCAAAAACGCGAAAACAGCCGCATGCGGGCGCTGGTTCCTGTTTCGATGCCTAGGCGGGCTGATCGTGGTACTCTGGCACAGCTCGCATCCGACAGTTATGGTGCTCATGCGGCGGGGGGAACGGGCCTGTCATGTGCAGGTTCGCCTTTTTTGACGCAACTTTCATGTCAATATGAAACAAAGCAGCAGGGTCGCACACGACGGGCGCAGGCGCGGGCTGTTGCGAGTGAGCATTATGGTAAATCCCGCACTGGCAACGGGCTGCGTCACCTTGTCTGGGCCTGAAATGGGCGATTTTTCAGTTCGATAGTCGGCTTTCTCTTCCCATAGAAGCGCCACCGTCGTATGACGGTCAATCAATTGCGTAAGAAAGAAAAGATATGGCCGAATTTGAAGGCGTGGTTGCCGCGCTTGGCGAAGCCCTCGACAAACGAGGGTACGAAACCCTGACTCCCGTACAAAAGGCTGTGATTGCCACCGAATATGTCGATCGCGACCTATTGGTGTCGGCACAGACCGGATCGGGTAAAACTGTGGCTTTTGGCATGGCCATTGCGCCAACATTGCTGCAAGGAACAGATCGTTTTGAGCGCAGCAACAAGCCTTTGGCTTTGGCGGTTGCCCCAACGAGAGAGCTGGCCTTGCAGGTCAAGCGTGAACTTGAATGGCTGTATGGCAGCACGGGGGCGTCTTTTGCCTCTTGCGTTGGTGGCATGGATATGCGCACCGAGCGCCGGGCTTTATCACAAGGTGCTCATATTGTTGTGGGGACGCCAGGGCGTTTGCGCGATCATATTGAACGCGGTTCGCTCGATATGAGCGCCATGCGCGCCGTGGTGCTCGATGAAGCGGATGAAATGCTCGATATGGGCTTTCGCGATGATCTGGAATATATTCTGGGAGCGGCTCCTGAGGAGCGCCGCACCTTGATGTTTTCGGCCACCGTGCCGCGCATGATCGCCACGCTGGCCAAGCGCTATCAAAAAGATGCCATCCGGGTCTCGACGAAGGGCGAAGAAAAGCAGCATCTTGATATTGACTATCGCGCCCTCGCCGTGGCTCCCAATGATCGCGAGAACGCCATAGTTAATGTTCTGCGTTTTTATGAAGCCAGCAATTCTATTATATTTTGTGGTACGAGAGCCATGGTCAACCATATGACCAGCCGCTTTGCCAATCGCGGTTTTTCCGTCGTGGCTCTGTCTGGCGAACTCAGCCAGAACGAGCGCACCCATGCGCTACAGGCCATGCGCGATGGACGGGCTCGGATCTGTGTCGCCACCGATGTGGCGGCTCGTGGTATTGATTTGCCCAATCTGGAGCTGGTCATTCATGCCGATATTCCCAAAAGTGCACAAAGCCTTGTGCATCGCTCCGGGCGCACGGGCCGGGCCGGACGCAAGGGCGTTTGCGCGCTGATCGTGCCTTATAATCAGCGCCGCCGGGCCGAAAGCCTGTTGCAGCGCGCCAAGATCAAGGCGGAATGGGGCAAGCCGCCGACCATTGAAGAAATCGCCGCACGCGATGATGAACGTCTGCTCGGCGATGACATGCTGAGCACGGAGATTGAGGAGAAAGAGCAGGTTCTTGCGGCACGGTTGGCCGAAGCGCATAGCCCCGAGCAGATTGCCGCCGCTTTCATTCGTCTTTATCGCAAGGACCAAACCGCTCCAGAAGAGCTGCTTGACCATGCGCCAAGAGATGGGGGCAGGGAGCGAGACCGGGGGAGAGACAGGGGACGCGATAGAGGTGAGCGCCAAAGAGGGCCGCGTTCTGAAGGACGGTCACACACACGCGATGACTTTGACAATGGCGTCTGGTTCTCCATGTCGATTGGCCACAAGCAAAATGCCGAACCGCGTTGGTTGCTGCCGATGCTGTGTCGGGCAGGCAACCTGACGAAGCGTGATATTGGTGCCATTCGCATTGAGAACGGACAAACAGGTGTCGAGCTTGATCCAAAATCGGTCGATCGTTTTCTAGAGGCCATTGGCCCTGATAAAACCATCGAGAAGAATATTGTCATCAAGCGCCTTGAGGGGGCACCTAAACGAGTTGAAGGGGGGCGCAGTGACGCCGCGCGGCCAGATCGCAAAAAACCTTTTGATCGCGACCGGCCAAAACGGCGCGAGCAAGGGGAAGGGCGCGGCGAAAACAGACGCCGGGAACCGTCTCGGGGCCAGTCCTCATATGAAAAGCGCTCTGACAGTAATAGCAATACAGAAGGGCGTTCGAACAAGGGCACAAGGCCTGAACGCTCAAGAGGAGCCGAACAGTCTGGGGCCCCCTATCAAAAACGGACGGATCGTAAACCGCCAGAGAAAAACAGATCGACCCCGGAGGCCAAAGCCTCTCATTCGTCCGAGCGCGATGCCAATTGGGACCCTCTGGACCCTTCGTCAAAAAGTCCGTCGCGAAAAGCGCGTGCAGACAGAGCGGGGAGCGGTTCAAAAGCTGTCAGACCCAACAAGAAAACCGGCAAGAAAAAGCTCTCACCGAGCAAAATCCGCCGGGCCAAGGCACGAGAAGAGTTGCGTTTGAAAGCAGCGCAAGAGCCCAAGTCCGGGTCGGTTTCCGACGCTGGCCTGGAGCCACGCAAACGCAAGAAACCAGAATCAGAATGAGCGCAAAATGCTCTAGCGCTCGTTAAATGCGTGACTGATCTGGTCGAGTAAAGGTTTGAGGAGATAGTTGAGCGGCGTGCGGTCGCCCGTCTTGATAAAAGCTTCAGCGGGCATACCAGGACGTAGGACCTGCTCCTTGCCAAGGCGCTGGAGCTCCTCTTTGGGGATGTTGATTTCCACGGTGAAAAATGAGGAGCCATTTTGTTGATCAACGACCTGGGTGCCGGAGATATAGCTCACTTTTCCGGTCAGGACAGGAGTTGTGCGGCTGTCAAAGGCTGACAGATGGATCGCTGCTTCTTGACCAATACTGACCTGATCGACATCAACGGGTGAAATTCTTGTTTCAACAATCAGCAGGTCATTGTCGGGTATGATTTGTAAAATAGACTTGGCTGGAGAGATCACCGCACCAATCGTCACCACAGACATATTGTGAATTCTGCCATCTTGCGGGGCACGAATATCTACACGGCGCAACTGCTCTTTAATGGCGATTTCCTTTTCACGCAATTCGCTGTATTTTGCCTGATTATCATTGAGCTGAGACAGCACTTTTTCGCGAAATTCCTTGTCGATTTGCAAGATATTCTGCTCGATTTCCTGACCACTGCCGCGTGTTTGTGCAATGCGCGTATATATATCGCCAACTTCACCGGTCAATTGAGCTTTTTGCCGACGAATATTGTCCATGACATCACCGCTAATCAGGCCTTGATTTGCAGCGGCCTGTTTTTTAACGAGGCTTTTTTTCAGGATTTGAACCTGTTGCTGTTTGGCTTTGTGCTGTAATTGAAGGCCTTTGACCTGCTCCTTGAGCTGGACAATCCGCTGGCGCAATGTTTTTATTTGCCCACGTTTTCCCTTGTGCCTGACTTCGAACAGGGAAACCTGCCCCTGCATCAGCGCCTTGATTTCGGGATCATTTTGCTTTTTCAAAAGGCCAGCGGGAAAATTTATCGAGGGAAGGTCGTCTCGCTCAGCCTTGAGCCGGGCAATGCTGGCTTCCAGCTGATGAATATGCTCAAGATTAATGTCATGGTTGGCAAGGATGGTGGTGTCATCAAGGGTGATGAGCAGCGCGCCCGCTTTAACATAATCGCCGTCACGCACAAAAAATTTACCGACCAGCCCGCCTTCAAGATGCTGCACCGTCTTGATTTTGCTCTCAACGCCAAGCGTGCCGGGCGCAACAATCGCTCCCGATATCTGTGAGGTCGCCGCCCAGGTGCCAAGCCCGCCGAACAGAGCGATGATGCCAATGGACCCCATGACAATCCACGGCCATGTGCGCAGTTTGGGCATTGGGGCACTTTTTGTCATTTTGCGGGTTCCTCAGGCTTGGGGGCAGGCGTTTGCGGAGCATTTGCGGCTTGCAGATGTTGAGTGCCTGGCCATTGCGGCGTGCCAACGGTTATTTGCATATTTGAGGCGCCGTTGCCGTTTGCCGAACTTGCGGGCGGTGGGCCACTGCGCGGACGAGGTGGTCCGCCCATGGGCATTTGAGGTGCAGCACTTGCGCCAGCCTCACGCCGTTTACGTTCGATATAGCGTGGCATGACTTCCTGCGTTGGGCCAAAATCAACCTGCTGACCATTTTGCAACTCAAGCACATAGTCCGAGATTTTCAGGATGTTTTTCTTGTGGCTGATGATGATCACTGTCTGGCCGTTTTTACGCATGGCCTGCAGAGCCATGAACAAGGCGCGGTCGCCATTTTCATCCAGATTTGAATTGGGCTCATCCAGAACAATGATCGGCGGATCGCGATACATGGCGCGGGCCAGCGCGATGCGTTGGCGTTGTCCAGCAGACAGTCCCGCGCCCAGATGGCCAATATCGGCATCATAACCACCTAGATGTTTGATCAGTCGGTCAACGCCAGCCAGTCCGGCGGCCCGTATGACATCATTTTCATCAAAACTAGGCTGGAAACGGGCGATGTTTTCATTGATCTGTCCACCGAACAGTTCGACATCTTGCGACAGATAGCCAATATATCGACCGAGCAGTTCGGGGTTCCATTGATCGTGGGTGGCATCATCAATACGCACTTCGCCAGCAAGTGGTGGCCAAACGCCGACCAGTGACCGGGCCAGCGTTGATTTTCCGCCCCCACTCTGCCCGATAATGGCCAGTATTTTCCCAGGTTTAATGCTGAAATTTACATTGCGCAGAATAGGCGTGCGGGTGCCGGGAGCAGCGATGGCCAGCCCGCGCACATCAATATGCCCCTTGGGGGCTGGCAAGGGCATTTTTTCTTTATCATTGGCCATTTTTCCCAACAGGGCATTGAGGCTGTGATAGGCCGTTCTGGCCATGACAAGACCGCGCCAATGGGCAATAGCCTGCTCAACCGGCTGCAAGGCGCGACCAAGAATGATGGAAGAGGCGATCATGGTGCCCGCGCTGACTTCTTGCTGGATGGTCAAATAGGCACCCAGCGCCAGCATGGCGGATTGTAAAAACAGGCGCAAAGCCTTGGAGATCGAAGTCAGCGTACTGGCGCGATCACGTCCAATGGTCTGGTGCTGGAGTGCCTCATATTGTTTTCCCTGCCAACGCTGGCGAATATCGCTGAGCATACCCATGGCCGATAGCACTTCGGCATTGCGGCGACCGGCATCGGCAAACTGATTGCTGGCGCCTGAAGCCTGCCCGGCCATTTTAGTGGGTTCGCGTGCGCGCAAATCATTGAGCATGGCGATAATGAACAAAAGGATGGCGGCAACAATCGCCAATATGCCCATCCACCAGTGAAAGGCAAAAATGATGGCAATATAGAGCGGTACCCAGGGCGCATCAAACAAAGAGGAGGGACCAGGGCCAGATATATATTGTTGCACCGTATTGAGATCTTGCAGCGGTTTTGTGGAGTTGCTGCCCCCTCCGGTGCGCAGGCTGAGAAACATCACCGCATCAAACACCCGCACATGTATGCGCTGGAAAATATTGCCACCGATGCGGGTCAGGATGCGTGAGCGGATAAATTCGAGAAAGCCCAGAAAGGCAAACAGGCCGGTAACGAGCGCAACCAATAATAAGAGTGTTGGAATGGAGCGACTGGTGAGCACGCGATCATAGATCTGCAGCATGAACAAGGGGCCGGTCAGCATCAGCATATTAATGAAAAAACTGAAGATGCCGGTTGCCACAAAAGCACCGGTGCTGGCGCGCATGGCCTCTTTTAAGGTCGAATAGGCATAGGGTTTTTTGCCATTTCCTGATGCAGATGGTCTGTTATCGTGGCTTTGGCTCATATTTCATATGGTTTCCACAGTGTATTTCTAATGGTTTGAGAAGATTTTTTTCCATCATAAACATAGTGTTGTGATCAAGGGCAACTGTTGAATTTATTTTTATTTTCAAGTGCAAGTCGACAGGCCGTCAACTAAAAATAATGCTAATATTCTACATTGTAAATCACATTATTTGATAAACGGACAATATGTTTATTTGAAGATGAAATTTTTCATATCAAGACTGTTATGTGATGGTTTCGTCAGCTACTATTGATATGAGAGGGAAGTATTTTCATTTTGAGATATTTTGCGTCAATTGAAGAGGAGCAGTCGATGATATTTGGACGGAACAAGAAACAGGATCAGGCCGAAGCAGAAACACCAGCAGCCCTAGGAGCGCCAGCCGCCGCCCCGGCAGCTGCCCCAATTCCAGCTGCTCCGACCCCCGCTCCAGCTCCTACAGCGGCTCCGGCTCCTACAGCTCCGATCCCAGCCGCTGCGGCAGCGACCCCAGCTCCCACAGCAGCCCCGGCTCCAGCGGCCCCGGTTCCTACTCCGGCGGCATCGGCATCGGCATCGGCACCAGCACCAGCCGCCCAGGGCGAGGGACAGCCGCCTTCTGGCGAAGTGGATCAGGAACAGCTCGCTCGGCGCGCTTTGGGGGCAAAGATGATTGCTGCCTCGTTCGGTGAAATCATCACAGTGCTCATGCGTTCGAACAACTATAAGCATTTTTCCTTGTCGGATCTCGACTGGCTGGTGATTCCCCCTGTGTTGACCCAGCAATTTGTTCTTGCTGAAATCCGCAAGGGGGAGTTGGGTCTTCCTGCGCCGGTAGGTGTGGCTCTGTGGGCCAGCGTATCACCAGAAGTCGATGAGAAACTTTCCGCCATGACCTCTGGTCCCCTGCGTCTTCGCCCTGATGAATGGAAAAGCGGCGATATTCTTTGGTTGATTGATGCGGTTGGGCCGCCACAGGTCATTGACGGCCTCATTGCAAATCTTCATAAAAATATTTTCAAAGGCCGTCCCCTCAAGGTGCGTAGCCGGGATGAAGAGGGAAAACCGATCGTTAAAATACAGCAGCTGCCTGTTGAGAGCGCTGCCCCTGCCGCCCCTTAGAAACCTCTTGCTTGCACGGCACGCGACGGGGGGCAAAAGACCCCATAGGCGCTAAGTTTAGACGACAATATAACAAAAAACGTCATCCCGACATAGGTCGGGATCCAGTCGGCTCTCGTCATGCCTTCACCAATCCATTTTAAAGCCCCCTATAATTTGGGCTTTTACTGGTTTTGGAGGGCTATCAAAAAATGACCCCGACTGGATACCGGCCTGCGCCGGTATGATGTTTCAAAATAGAATGATCTTATCTTAGCGCCTATGGGGCAAGACCCTGAATTTTTCTTCCCAAGCGGTGTTCACCGGGCCTGCTTGGGAGAACAGCTATTTGGGGGAATGACTGGTTGTGGTTTTTCTTGACGCTGGCAGGCAAACCCCCTTACACACAAAAGTTCATGTCAGTTGGCCGGATGGCCGCTGTCGGGGCAAGGCTTTGGCTTTGTTTTGGCAGAGGAAAGTCCGGGCTCCATGGAAGCAAGGTGCCGGATAACGCCCGGCGGGGGTGACCCTAGGGAAAGTGCCACAGAAAGCAAACCGCCCCGGACAGTCGGTAACGGCTTGGCGGGGTAAGGGTGAAAGGGTGCGGTAAGAGCGCACCGCGTTGCTGGCAACAGCAATGGCAGGGTAAACCCCACCTGGAGCAAGACCAAATAGGAATGTTATGCCGCGCGCAAGCAAAGCAGGTGCGTTTTCACACCAGACATTCGGGTTGGTTGCACGAGGCACGCGGCAACGCGTGTCCCAGATGAATGGTCATCGCGGGGGCAACCCCGTACAGAACCCGGCTTACAGGCCAACTGACATGGCTTTTTCCTTTGTTGGACCATGAGGTAAGACGGGACTCAAAAATGATTCAGTTTTGCCTGATTTCTGGTGTATAAAGTTTCGATGATGGAGGCTTGTGGCTATGTTTTTGCGCTATTATACTTTTTTTCTATTGGCTTTTTTATTTGTTCCCTCTCTGGCTGATGCGCGCCCGCAACGCCCGGCCAAGCAGTTGTTTGGTTACGTGCTGGAGGCGGCTAAAATGAAGCCGCGCTCTATTGGTTTTTATACCAAGGGCTGTATGGCGGGGGGGGTGCAATTGCCCAAAACCGGTCCCGCCTGGCAGGCCATGCGCCTGTCACGTAATCGCAATTGGGGTCTGCCGGTGTTGGTGGATTTCGTCGAAAAGCTGGCGCTTGAAGCCAAAGAGCAAGATGGCTGGCCGGGGCTTTTGGTCGGGGATATGGCGCAGCCGCGTGGCGGGCCTATGTTATCTGGTCATCGCTCGCATCAGATTGGCCTGGATGCCGATATTTGGCTGACGCCCATGCCGACCAATGTGCAGAGCTATAAGCGTCGCGAAACTCGTGCCGCCATTTCCATGCTGGCCAAGGGCGGACTATCTGTCGACCCTAAAAAATGGTCTGATGCGCGTGCTCGTCTCATTCGTCGCGCCGCCTCCTCTTCGCTTGTGGGACGTATTTTTGTGCATCCCGCCATTAAAAAAGCCCTGTGTGAATTTGCTGATAGGGAAAAGGGCAGTCGTCGCTGGCTCAGCCGCGTCCGTCCCTGGTGGGGACATCACTATCATTTCCACGTGCGCCTCAATTGCCCCAGAGGGATGCGCGGTTGCAAGACCCAGCCCGCCCCGCCATCTGGCGATGGTTGCGGTAAACCGCTCAAATACTGGTTTGCCAAGATGCGCCCCAAAAAGATCAAAAAGATCAAAAAACCGGTGAAGCCACGCAAAAAAATCAAACGCCGCAAGCGCCAGCCCTTGACCCTGGCCTCGTTGCCAGTGGCCTGCAGTACGGTATTGGCGTCGGGTGATCCCAAGCGTTTAGGACGCCTGCGCTATGGCGTGGTTGGTGATATTGCTGCGCCGGTTCGAAACCCCAAACGGGGCACGGGACCAAATCTGGCCTATAAACAGGCGAAGGAAGAAGCGGTTGCAGCGGCAAAAACGGCGAGCAATCCAATCAGTACGCTACTAGGCAAGCTGAAAGGCATCACGCTGACCAAGCAGCCCAAAAAACCCGCTGCCAAGCTCACCCCAGCCGCCGACTATGCGAAATAGCGGCTAGACGGTGGCCTTTGAGGATCTGGGGGTGATGGCCCAGGGCAATTCAATTCTCGAAAGCTTTGCTTCCCAAGCGGGCTGCTGCCCGCACCCGCTTGGGAGGAGGCCTCCCAAACCCACCCTTTTTTCACTTTAAAATAGAAAAACGGGAGGTTT